>VBPR01000058.1:0-3882 GCA_005877345.1 Nitrososphaerota archaeon | reverse complement strand
TAATTCAGGTGATGTAGATTTTGTAGCATTATCAGATACTGTTAATTCAGGTGATGTAGATTTTGTAGCATTATCAGATACTGTTAATTCAGGTGATGTAGATTTTGTAGCATTATCAGATACTGTTAATTCAGGTGAATGTAACTGATTAGATACATTCTTTGAAAGTGTTGAAACTCCACTTTCGGTACTATGCAATTTGTTTGTTGTCTGTCCTATAATAACACTAAACGAAGCTTCGCCACTATTTCCTGATTTATCTGCTGCAGTACAAGTGACTTGATTGAGACCTAACGGAAATATACTTCCCGAAGGGGGATTACATGTTGTGATGGTTTTACCGTCAACAGTGTCTGAAGCATTCGCATTATATGTTATCCTAGAACCTTGAAGGCTATCTGCTTGTTTGAGTATGCTATGTGGAACTTTGAAAGTAGGAGGCGAGGTATCCTTTACTGTCACATTAAACATGGCATAACCAACAAGATTGGTAACAGGATCTTTGGCAGCACAAAGTACTATAGTACTGCCCATAGGAAATGCACTTCCACTGCCCGGATTACAATAAACAGAAATTTTGTCAGAGTTTGAGCTAGTAGCATTAACTTGGAAATTTACCTGTGTCCAGGAAGGGCCTGCCGCTCGAGCAATAATAAAAGGAGGAGCCTTAACTGAGGGTGGTTGCGTAACTGTGCCTTGAGCGTCCTGAGCGAAATTGAATTGAAATATTATTAGATTATATGATAAGAAAAAAATAGCCAGAATAAAACCAAGGAATTTTTCTCTTATCATGAATATTTGCAAAATGATTGAACTGAATTTGCGTTTATATCTCTTTACTTGCTCTAATTTAAGAAAATTACAGGTAAATTAGCCTTATCTAATACTGTTCAAAGAATTATTAAGCGCTATTTGTAAATCTCTTAATTTTTAATTTGTCCCCTATGGAAATCTAATAATTTTATGATTTTTAATATTTGCTAATCAAATAAGCTTTACTACATAAATTTAGGAAAATCAAATCTAAATATGAAAGTGATTTAAGTTTCGAACCTTTAAAAGGTGTCTTAATATCCTAACCTTTGTCAAAATCCTGTCACACCAACCTGAGTCATTAATTCTGGTTCTGGTTCGATGCATTCTATTGTATTAATGTCCTAGGTTCGGGTTGGTTAGTAAATATAAAGAAAACTTAAACTAACTAGACCTTTATCAAACTCAATTAATTAATTTTCAATATTCAAACAGTTAATAATAAAAATTACAGTACATAACAATTGATGCTAATTGCTTCTAGAAGCCAATAATTTTGTTACCTCGCAAAGGATTTATTATGGAAAAGGAGTATTATCTTATAGTCTTATACGCCTCAGTAATCTGCTCCTTGATAGGTATTAATTCTGATGGATTGTTGAGTATACAAGTAGTGAGAGGCTCAGTTCTACCTTTCTTAATAGAAATTATCAAAGAATTATTTTTTGGCTGTATATCCACAAAGGTTCTAAAGTTCAAAGATTTAGCATACGCTATCCTGTGGGGTCTTGTTTCTTCAATGACATTGTCACCGAGCGATTTTATGAAAGTGCGTAATTCGATCAATAATGCTCTCTTTTGTTCTTCTAATCCCACTAACTGACTTTCAAATGAATTATCTGATTTATCTGTATAAAAACCGAATTTGCTCACAATTCATGATTATTACTTCATACTATTTTAACTATCATATTGTTAAAAATCAATTTATTTCTCAAGCAGAAAAGAGGTAGACGCAATCTTCATTCGTAAGTGATATCAAATAAAGAATCGGCGGCCTGTTCTGTTTTTAAATCTCCATAAAAGTATTGAAATTATGTTGTTATTTCACTACCCCATTTGCGCAAGAATCCTCTTCACTAGTTCTTTGTTTCTTTCTGCGTAAACTGGAGATTCAACATCAATCCAGTCAATGCGATTGGAAATAGGATAAGAGTACAATCCATAACCAAGTGAAGGTAATTTGGCAAGAATACCAAAAGATAGATCTATGCTGTTACCTATGTTTGAACTATCTCTTTGTTTGCGTATGAATGAGAACAAAGTATTACTAAAAACATATATTCCTAGAGTCTCGGGCAAATCTAATTTTGTAAATGGTTTTTCAGTAAATTCCATAATTCTGTTAGTTTCATTTGGATCGCATATAATCCTACCCGTTTCTTCTCTCCGGTAATCCCTTGTCACAACCATTCCGATCACGTTTTTTCCATGATTTTTTTGACTTTCATTCAAAAATCTGTATTGTTTGACAAAGCTACCGATATCCAGTGCACACATATTATCAGCAAACCATACAATAAAGGACTCATCCCTTCCAATCTCTGTTTCGGCGTTCAATATTGCACCTCCAGTCCCATTTTTTTTGTCTTCTACAAACACAATTTCCTTACCTACGATCGTTTCCTTACCTTCAAAATAATTAATAATCTGTTTTCCATGATCATCGAATTCACATACAATCACGAAAGATTCTACCTGCGGAAACTTAGCAAGGTACCTTAGTATATGGTCTATGATCGGTCGTCCGTCTAGAGAGATCATTGGTTTTGGTGTGTATTGAGAAAAAGGCTTCGCTCTGCTGCCACTGCCACCGGCAATCAATAATACTTTCAGTTATTGTCTTCACCTGTCATATCATCATTCCGTACCACCACTCAAATATTCTTATCGGCTTATTCAGTAATGGCAAATTCTTACTATTACCTGCAATATATCCTGCTGGACAAGATTTTCAAAATAAGTATCTCCAAATATTCTTCATATTTAAAAAACTGTGTACTCCACAAAGTGGAAAACGTTACCATTATGAATGAGGCAGTATCTCTCAAGATGATCATTGATTAGAATGAGAATCATACTATGTAAATATTCCTAAATGAATACCTTGCGGCTACTTCTTTTTTCGTTCGAACTTCTTGCGAATTATAGAAATGAAGTATTCAATCATCATCAAAAATTCTGAAAAACCGAAAGCAGAAACCATCGAAATCCCAACCGAGCCAGGACTAGCCTAATGACATATCCATGATTCCAGACACCAGAGTTCCAAGGATGATGCGTAACGTTGTTTTTGTCACCACTTATATATCATTACAAGTATTATATAACCAATTAACAAATTTTAGTAATTATAGTAATAGTATCATTCCGTAGTTGCACTTCGCGTAATTTTCGACATCTACATGAATGTACTATTTTCCCATGAATTCTAATGCAGTGTAAAAACTGGCAACTGTCAGACATTTTTCTTTATAGGATAATAGCTAATAACAAAAGAATACAATTAATCTTGTCCTTTATGAACTCATGCTAAAATTTATTTTCATCATAAGTATAATTACGCAAGAGTAAATGATAATATTCTTCGCGAGCCCAATAGGATTAGGACATGCTACGAGAGATATCGCCATTTGCGAAGAGCTAAAGTCCTTGACGAAGGAAAAAATCTTGATTATTACTGGTCGGCCAGCATATGACATTTTTTCCAAGAACGGATATCTAGTTGATGATGTATATAGCCCTGAAAAATTTGATATTGATAGTCTAATGCAGTTACGATCACCTTTGAGGTGGCTTTTTAAATATTTCATGTATTATAGAAAATGCAAGTTAATTGCGACTGGTTTTGTGGACAAAAATGAAGATAGTCTGATAGTCAGCGATGAAGATTTTGCGTCAATAGCCGTGGGGGAAAAAAGAAATCGCAAACGAGTACTAATTACTGATTTACTAGAAACTCATTTTGTTAAGGGAATATTTTCAGCGATTGAATCTAGAATGAACATATCCATGCAAAATATGTTAAAAAAGTGTAATCGTGTTATTATTCCTGATAATGGACAGGAC
>VBPR01000057.1 GCA_005877345.1 Nitrososphaerota archaeon | reverse complement strand
ACGATTGACTGGAATTATATCATCAATAAATGGAGTCAAAATTGAAAGAATTGTTAAACCCATAGACAGTGTTGGATGTTACGTACCTGGAGGGAAAGCACGATATCCAAGCACATTGATAATGTGTGCTGTTCCTGCAATAATTGCAAATGTTAGCAGAATAGCGGTAGTGAGCCCTCCTATGAAAAATGGTAATATCGATCCCCTCACACTTGTAGCTGCCGATATATGTGGTATAGACGAAGTATATAGAGTGGGCGGAGCTCAAGCCGTGGCAGCTCTTGCATATGGGACTGAAACAATAAAGAAGGTAGATAAAATTGTAGGTCCTGGAGGTTTATTTGTTAATATTGCAAAATCATTTGTTAGTAACAAGACTGATATTGATATGATTGCGGGTCCAACCGAACTTTTAATATATGCAGATTCCACGTCTGATCCCAAATTTGTAGTCAAGGATTTGATTTCACAGGCAGAACACAGTCAGGATACAATTTGTGGTGTGGTTACTACTTCGAATGATATGATCGGAAAATTAGAAAAAGAAATAGACAGTGCATTAAATAGTTCATTACCAAGATTGAACATAGTATCAACAAGTTTTAAAAATAATGCCTTTATAGCATTGTGTAACACCGAAGAGAAAGCGATATTATTCATTAACAAATTAGCACCTGAACATCTTGAAGTTTTAACGGAAAATCCTAAAAAAATAGCGTCTGAGATTAGTACTGCAGGTGTCATTTTACTAGGTAAATATAGTCCTTCGTCGGCAAGTGATTATTGTCTTGGCTCAAATCATGTGTTACCAACTATGGAATTTGGCAAGTCTAAATCTTCTCTATCTATACTTGACTTTATGAAATTAGTTAACCACATTACAGTTACAAGAAGAGGTCTACAATCGGTTCAAAATTGCGTAAAGGAATTAGCATTTGCTGAAGGTTTACCGAACCATTATTATGCTATAGAAGAGAGGTTCAAAAACTGAATTGACAAATTGGCTAATGAAAGAAATGAAGAAAATTTCAATGGTTGAAAAATACGCAACGCCCTCTAAAAGCAATTATTTTAAATTGGATGCAAATGAAAATCTTGTTTTAGACAAAAAATTCCTTACAAACATTTCTTTAGATAGTTTAGAAAAAATTGATTTGAGAAAATATCCGATTGAGCTTTATGAAAAGTTGTACAAAAAGCTCTCAGATTATTTGATGATTGGTGAAAAATCACTGGTATTGGGAAGTGGTTCTGATCAGATTATTGATTTACTTTTAACACTAATAGGAAGAGGACGAAGGTTAACTTCCATTTACCCAACCTTTTCTTATTTTAAAACAAGATGCCAATTACACGGAATACTGTTATCTGAAATGATGTTATCTTCTTTTGATAACACTCTTGATAGTAAAAAATTTATTGAGGATGCAAAAAAATCTCATGCAATATATTTATGTTCACCAAATAACCCAACAGGAAATCAATTTGAAAGATCGCAAATTCTAGATATTTTGAGTACCCTGAAAAATAATCTGGTAATAATAGATGAGGCATACGTAGAATTTGCAAAATATTCCTTAACCAGGTATACGCAAGAATTTCCAAATCTTGTAATTCTTCGTACATTTTCAAAGGCGATGGGCCTAGCCGGTGCAAGGATAGGATACATGATAGCAAATGAAGAACTTGCAGAATTATTTAAAAATAGGATTCAGTCACCGTATGCAGTAAACAGCATTTCCCTTGCTATCGCAATTTCAGTTATCTCAAATCCAGATAAAGTGGAAAAAAGTATATCGCTAATAAGAGATGAAAGAGAGAAACTTTACCAGAATCTCTCAAAAATTAAAAAAATAGATGTTTACAAGTCAGATGCAAATTTTCTTTTTATAAAATGTAACGAAGAATATAATAGAATTATAGAGGCTTTAGAAAATACAAAAATAATTGTAAAGGCATTTGACAACATTGAGAGCTATGGAAATTGTATTAGAATAACTATAGGTACAAAAAAAATAAATAATAAAATATTGTCAGTATTTAACAATATTCAATAAATTTAAAGTAGATTAGATTAGAATGAATTCAAAAGCATGTATTATTTTTGATATTGATGGGGTGTTAATCGATACCAGAAAATCTTACAACAAGACAATAAAAAAAACAGTAGAATACCTGGTTAAATACATCGATCCTACTATTGGCAATGTAAGAACATTAGTTAGTGATAGATTGATTTTCAATTTTCGTAAATCTGGAATGTTTAACAATGATATTGATACATGCTATGCATTTATACTGAGCATACTATGTGGTCCATCTAAAATTTCTGATTTATATTTTTTTATAGAAAGTATTACAAATAATGCAACAATAAATGGAATAGTCTCTGTAGAAAATTATTTGCAAAGCTTTTCCAAAGACCGCCTAAGTGAGATAAAAAAGTTACTAAACTATCCAGGTGATATTGACAGTAGCATATTGACTCGGGTTTTTGACGAATACTTCTATGGGCCACATTTGTTCAAAAAACATCACAATGCGATCCCCAAATATTACTTCGACAAGCCGCTCATCCAAAATGACACACTTCTAGTGCGTCATTCAACCATGAAGAAAATATCAAATATTTTTGATAAAAGACTAGGAATTGTTTCTGGTAGGAGTAAAACAGCAGCAAAGTATTCTATGAAATCTATTTTTAACTTTTTTGACACTTATGGTTCAATATACCTCGAGGATGAAAAAAGAGAGATGGGCAAGCCGAACCCCTCAGCATTAATAAAATGCATTAAAAGTTTTGGAGTCAGAAATGCTTATTATGTTGGAGACTCCGCAGAGGATTTGTATATGGTACAGAAGGCAAGAAGAGTGTCCAATATCCACGTTGAATTAATTGGAATATGTGCCTCTAATGCAAGATCAAATCAAGTAAGGAATTTGTTCAATAATAATGGAACTTCTGTAATCGTAAGAGAAGTTAATGAATTACCAAACATATTAAATAAAGTTATGACCCAATTTTAGATACCAATTGTCAGATACTGATAAACTTAGGACTGCATCGCTGAGCAGAACTACATCCGAAACAATGATAAGCATAAATCTAAATCTTGATGGCGATGGTAGGGCACAGATCGCCAGTGGTTTGAAATTTCTAGATCACCTCATAACAACGTTTTGCAAATACAGCCTAGTTGACATTGAAGCTGATGTTAAATCACATGATTCAATCCTACATCATTTAATAGAAGACATCGCTATTTGCATCGGACAGGGACTGGATAAGGCATTAGGAGACAGAGCCAGAATAATGAGATTTGGCTATGCTATCGTGCCTATGGACGATTCGAGGAGCAATTCAGCAATTGATTTGGTTAGAAGACAATTCTCTAAATTTGAATTAAAGTTGGAAAGGAATGAAGTAGAAGGTATGGCTAAGGAGGATATTGAACACTTCTTCAGATCTTTGCTACAAAATCTTGTGGCCTGTACACACATATTAGTAGAATATGGAAAAGATGATCATCATAAATTAGAATCTGCCATGAAGAGTTTCGCCATTGCGTTTAGAAATGCAGCTGCTATTGATCAAAGGAGAAAAGGTTTACCAAGTACTAAAGACATGATGTAAATGAGTAAGATAGCTATTTTTGATTTTGGGACAGGAAATCTATTTAATTTGCACCAAGCCCTTCTCAGAAATGGTGCACATTCTGTAGATATTATAAGAACTCTAGAAGAATTGGAAAAATATGATGGGCTAGTTTTACCAGGAGTTGGTAATTTTGATAACGCAATTAGTTCCATACAAAGAGAGGCATTATTACTCAATATGGCCGTGGATAATGGAATGCCTATACTTGGCATATGTCTAGGTTTGGAAATGTTATTCAATAAAAGCGAGGAGGGAATTCTTGATGGACTTAAATTATTAGAAGGTGATGTATTGATGCTTCCAAAAAAGAAAGTTAAAGTTCCTCACATTGGTTGGAATAATTTAAGAATTGTCAAAAGAGAAAGTAATCTACTAAAAGGGATTCCGCAAGATTCCTGGGTATATTTTGTTCATTCTTATCATATTGAGCCTGAAGATAAAAATCTTATTGCTGCAATAGCTGATTATGGCTCGATATTGCCTGTTGTGATTGAACGCTCCAATCTTTTCGGCACACAATTTCACCCTGAAAAATCGGGAAAAATTGGAGCCCAGATTGTGAAAAATTTTATCAAAATTTGTGAAAAAAACGAATGAAGGTACTAGCAGCAATAGACATAATGAATGGGGATGTAGTTAGGTTAACGAAAGGAGACCAATCAACCAAGAAGGTATATAGTAATAATCCCGTTCAAGTGGCAAAAAAATGGGAAAAAGAGGGGGCAGACATGTTGCATATCATTGATCTTGATGCAGCATTTGGTAATGAATCCGACAACTTGTCAACAATCGCTGAAATATTGCATTCAGTAAATATTCCAATCCAGATTGGAGGAGGTATTCGTAATATAGAAAATTTTGAAAAAATTGCTAAGATGGGATTTTCAAAAATTGTAGTTGGTACTATGGCGTATCGAAATTTGGATCAATTACGTTTGCTTAGGAAAAATTATAGTGACAGGATTGTTATTTCGCTAGACGAGATAAATGGAAAGGTTATGATTGATGGTTGGAAATCCTCTTCGAATTATAAAATTGAAGATGCAATAATTAAATTCAATAAACTAGGAATAAACATTTTTCTCCTGACCAGCATAGTTAAAGATGGAACACTCTCAGGACCAGACGTTGTCACTTTAAATAGCATTAATGCTGATCGAAATTCAAGAATAATAGCCAGTGGAGGAATTTCAAGTTTGGTAGATGTATTAAGGGTTAGATCAATTGGATGCGATAGTGTTATTCTTGGGAAGGCATTGTATGAAGACAGATTGGATATTAAAAAGGTGAAAGCAATAGCGTAATGCCCCTATCTAAGAGAATCATTCCTTGTCTAGATGTTGATAATGGAAGGGTAGTTAAAGGAATCAGGTTTCGAGGAGTTAAAGACGCAGGCGATCCTGTTGAATTGGCAAGAAAATACAGCGATCAGGGAGCTGATGAACTTGTCTTCCTAGATATTACGGCGTCAAAACAGGACCGTGAAATAATGAAGAGCATAGTTAAGAAAGTAGCCAGTGTAATAGACATACCTTTTACGGTGGGAGGAGGAATTAGGACACTTTCAGATGCAAGACAGATTCTCCTTAATGGAGCAGACAAAGTTTCTATCAATACTGCTAGTGTTAAAAATCCAAATTTGGTAACAGATCTCATGAAAATTTTTGGAAGACAATGCGTTGTTGTGGCGATAGATGTTAAGAGAAATTTTAGAGTTGATGAAAAAAATACAGTAACGTCCGGTCATGATAAGGATTTCTACTTTGAGGTTATGATATACGGAGGGTCCAAGGGTACTGCTATTGATGCTATTCAATGGGCAAAGAAGGTCGAGGAGCTTGGTGCCGGTGAAATACTTTTGACAAGTATAGATGCAGATGGTACTAAAAATGGTTATGATATTGAATTAACAAATGCAATATGTAACAATGTGAGAATACCTGTTATTGCATCAGGCGGCTGTGGCTCATCAGAACACATGTTTGAAGTATTTAATAAAACTGACGTCGACGCTGTTCTGGCAGCTTCGATTTTTCATTATGATAATTTAAAATTAGATAAGGTTAAGAGGTATTTGGCCGAGAAAGGAATTCAAACCAGATTATGATATCGTAAGTGTGCATTTTCATTTAATTTCAAATTTGTGTTAAATAAAGGTAACAATAATAATAGTCGATATCAACGGAAGACGAATGCAAAAATGAATATTCCTGCTATTATTTCGATGGTTAAGAAGTAATCCTTAATTTTCTTTATTCTGCTAGCCTTTACTTTCCTAAACCCTCTGATGATATGTTGATCTCGAATAGTAACAAGAGCATACAATCTGGTTAGCGCCATCAAGAAACTTACTCCTAAATATATTGGTAGTATGAATATATCCAGTGTATTGCGTCTTAAATGTGGATATATTTTAATCATCCTTCCAACAAGCCACAAGATAATAATTGAAATCGCTAATCCCAATTGATTTTCGATAATGGCAATTGAGAAAAATATTGGACCAAGCAGTAGGGTAAAAACTGAAATAAAACGATCTATCATAGAGAATGCAAGGTATGGACGTTTCCACACCCATCCGCTCCATAAACTCTGGAAATCAGAGTTATGACTATTTCTTGCCCATCTAATCCGTTGCCTGATAAATTGGTCAAAGCCTGGAGCGGCAGACGAATATATTATTGCAGAACTCTGATAATATGTCTTCCATCCCTCTTGTTGAACAAGTCTCGTAAAGCATTTATCTTCACCTGATTCTTTTTTTCTGCCAAGAATAATCTCATTTAGGAACAAATTCATCTTGGGTAATAGAATTTCCCTACGGTATAATGCAGTTTTTCCGCTCAGGCAAGACAGAGCTTTTCCTCCTGCCGTCTGTGCAGGCATATCTAAATGGTTTCGACTATCCCAAAAAATATCAGTCATCTTTTGCCATATTGTTCCTGTTTCAATTGGGTGAAATCTGGGAGTAACTCCTCCGATTTTTGAATCGACCTGGAATGGTCGTAATGCATTTTCCAAGAAATTTGAATCCCACATAGTATCACTATCTGTCAAAGCAACAATTTCACCCTTTGATTCTAAAATACCGTCAACAAGGGCAGGCCTCTTCCCGGGTTTAGAGGTTACTTTCAATTTAAGGTTGTCCTTGCCTTGTTGAAACTCTTTAAATTCAGCTATGCAACCTGTGTCCGATTTATCAATAATTGCAATTATTTCAGCCGGTTTATTTTTCCACCATGATTCCAAAGATCGCCTAAAGATTTTCTGGTCTTCATTATATACAGGTATAATTACTGATACAGCGAGTCTAAGTGTATCTCGCGAATTAAGGTTAACTGATTCAGGTGTTATCGGAGAGTAAAAGGATGCAACTATTTTCTTGATAGACCATACTGTCCATCTCCAGATTCCGATTATCCCTAGCGGTATAACAAGCCAATGACCGTATAATGAACTTGGCACGAAATTTCTAGCTATATAATTTTGTAAGCCATTAATCTGATAGACAATATCATTTATGTCAAACCATATTGGTGATAAAAGCAGTGAAATAGCAAATGCTATCAGTATCAGGTCAAAAATTATATTGCCAAATATTCCGGTATGCTTTTGAAAAGTTGGGGTCCTGTAAGGGTTCACAGTTTTAGCTCCATTTCCACATTATTTATTAGTAACTTTTATTATGAGCTAGAAGTTAATGAGGTAAGATGTTTCCTGTTAATTTTTACTATATTTCTTTCTTGAAAATGAAAAGGAATTATATAAATATGATTAGTTATAACCCCCTATAATAAAGAGGGATTTCGAACGAGTAAGATAAGCATTATTGGTTCGGGCGTAGTAGGAAGCGCAACGGGCCAAGGGTTTCACAAGCTAGGTCATGAAGTCATTTTTTATGACATTTCAAAGGAAAAGCTGAGGACTTTAAAGAGTAATGGATATAAAGTAGCAAATGATTTGGGTGATGCATTATCACAAACAGATATCTCATTCGTTTGTGTGAATACTCCAACCCATAACTCCCAACAAGATCTTTCTCAAATACTATCTGCACTTTATCAACTCGCAAACTATCTCAATACATCTGTAAAACGTCATTTGCTGATCTTCCGGAGCACAATGTTACCTGGAACTATGCGCAGCGTAGTCGTGAACTATCTCGAAAAAAATTGCACAAAAAAGAGGGGGGTACACTATGAGATCGCATATAATCCAGAATTTCTGAGACAAAATTCGGCATTGGATGATTTCTTCAATCCAGATAGGGTAATAATAGGAGAGGAAAGTAATAATGAATTAT
The DNA here is from genome assembly GCA_005877345.1 of Nitrososphaerota archaeon. Lineage (GTDB taxonomy): Archaea > Thermoproteota > Nitrososphaeria > Nitrososphaerales > Nitrososphaeraceae > TA-21. The sequence goes on along the minus strand of VBPR01000057.1, from coordinate 838 downwards.
CAAGGTTATTAGTAGATGTATACCAACCATTAACAAAAAATATAATCACAACATCATTTGAGGCAGCAGAGCTTATCAAGTATGCATCAAATTGCTTTTTGTCATTGAAGATTTCGTTCTTTAATGAAATAGGATTGATATGTAAACACTTGGGAATAGATGATAAGGTTGTAAGTTTAGGAGTATCTTTAGATAAAAGAATTGGCAAGTATGGCACTGAATTTGGAAGACCATTTGATGGAATGTGTCTACCTAAAGACACTCAAGCGCTAGCTTCTTTCATAAAACAAAATAGGATTGAACCTGACTTACTTGAAATAGTACTAAACATAAACAAGAAAATTGAGGATCTAACAACTACAAGACAACTCGTTTCGGGTGCTAGAGAAACCCATTCTTAATACCCGAACTTTTACTCTTCAATAATTTATATTGGGAGAGTTAAATTTTTCTTTAGTAATGAACTTGTCTGTTTTTGGGGTTTCATTTGTCTTTTTATTAATTCTAAATGTTTCGCTGATAACTAATCTAAGTTATGGTCAAGGTGCAAAGTTCCCAGCCCTGATTGGAGTAAATATGCTAGGTTACTATACCAGTCTGCCCCAGACACGGGACTTTAAGAATCCTTTTCCTGATAACTATTATGATCAGAGTTATAAGATAATAAAAGAAGGGGGAATGAATCATGTGAGATTTGTATATTATTGGGAATCTTTTGTGAAAAACCCGGTAGCATTCATAAATGAGCTGAAATTTGCCGCGACCCTTGCTGACAAATATGGAATAAAAATAATATACGATAATCACCAGTTTCACACTTCATCATGGCTTAATCCTC
>VBPR01000056.1 GCA_005877345.1 Nitrososphaerota archaeon | reverse complement strand
AGTTACTCTTAAGGAAGTTCTAAGATTATTATAGTGACATATCCTGTCCCGGAGGATGGAAATTCAGTCGTTCCTGTTCACAGTGGACGTTAGTTTTTTCCAAACGATCAGGATTGTTACAGAAAATACAATGAAAATCTATAGAATTAAACCGTTCAATTATCCTTTTTTCTAACTCTTCAGTTAAATAATCTCTAATCATTTATTATTAAATTTGGAATACAAATAACTTTTATTTAATATTGTATCCCTTCAGCACCTGTTGATAATAAATAATTTTTTATTCTTCAAATCGTTTACAGTTACACCTTGGCCAGAAACAACTCCTGTCATTGTTGGCAAAGTAGTTTGTATGCGAACTTCTTGTATGATGACATCCACTACAGCGGTCCTTCAAGCGCATAAGTCACTACTGGGCTACTTTATATTATAACCTTTTAGACTTGGCCTTAAAATATCAAATTATACTATTGATATTCTATTTCTTGGCGTTGGGAACAATTAGTTAACCAAGTTAACTTTGTTTAGGAAGAATTATATAATTAGTTGAATGTCGAAATTCATTTCTAAGAAAGGAGTAGAGAAACACTTTGAGTGAGCAGAAGGAAAATATTGGCGAACTGGAAGAACTGACTCAACAGAGTGCAAAATTAGCAGAAACATATCGCAGAATTTTTTATAAAGTAGATCCTGCTTTCGTTTTTGATCTCGTTACACGTTTGCAACAAGATCCTACAAATCCAAAACCAATGTATACTGTTGAAGTGTTCACGAAAGAAGGAACAGATCCAGAGAAATCAAGACAACATATATTGAATACGACTGGATCAGTTCCTGCCATCTATGATAAGGGTACTCACTACGTATCACATCTCCGTTTGAATCTAGAGATTCTAAAAAAACTGAATGACATAGACTACGTTTTGGAAGTTATGGGTGATTATACTGGTAGTCGGGCATCAATAGGACCACAACACGATTTAGGTGATTGGAAGAAAATAAAAGACAAAGTGACTCATAAGTAATACATTATATTATGAAACGAACAAGTCTCGTATTGTCGAAATCAAAACTAATTACTCAAACATATGCACAAAGTAATAATGAGACTTCAGAAGGAGGAATGAAAAATATGACTAATGCGACTACTCCATTAGGCAAAATACCTTCGATGTCTATACCAGGAGAAAAGACATTTTACATATTCACGTCAGAAGTTGAAAACGTTGATGAGAATAAATTAAAAGTTGCAGCAGATTCATATTCTGTCCATACTCTTGTTGCAAATAAAGGCGACAAAGTAACTGTCAATTTCTATAACGTGGATGATGTCAAAACAGAAAGGCATTCGTTTACTATAGGCGATCCATATAAAGTACACATCGATCTAGGATTCAGTCAGAATGGAAACGCAACCTTTACTGCAGATCAGGCTGGATTATTCACTTTTTACTGTAGATATCACTTGCCGGTAATGACTGGACAATTGCTAGTGTTACCATAAGCCACATATCAAACGCTGTGAAGAAAGCAAGACAGGATCTAAATTAAAACTCTGGACTTCTGTTACCGCAAACAATACTTAGAATGTAATCAGTCAGAATGTATTTAGAACTTCGATCATAATATTTATAGCAGAGAGCTAAGAGTATAGCGACTGATGGGTTTGGAAGCAGCCCGTCGTTAATGAACAAGAAACAATCGAGCCCCACCAGTCGCGTGTTTAAGACGTTGTAAGGCGTGCCCACCAAAATTATATAATTCCTTTGGTGGAAAGTCCTAAAATATTTGAATAGTAGAAAGTGATCAGAATTTAGCAATTAGTAACGTTATTTCTATCCGAATTCTAATTGATTCGTCAAATACCATTATTTCTCTTAACAGTCATGTTTAAGAGTTTATAATCATTGCATTAGATGATATATAAGATGATGATTTCAAAAGGAAATTGGCAAGTGTTCAAACTCAATTAATATCATATTTAGAATTCATCAACTTGTATACGGATTACCTATTTTATCACGGTTTCACGAACGTAGTCTTTGCGTAGGTGATCATAAAGTATGTTGTAGTCTTCTTCAAATCAATGTCAAAATTACAAGTCAGTGCTAAGATGAAAATTCATGAAGGGATGGGGAAGGCTTTAAGGCGACATGCGGTCGAAAGTGTCCTGCAAGCCAAGAAGAAAGACATAGGAACCCTCCAGTTCGACTGGTTTATTAGCAGCGATGGAGCTGAATGCGAAATCAGAGAGATATTGGAAAGTTCTGAAGCTGCCCTTGCGCACCGGTCCAATCTTCGAGAGCTGTCACTGACACTTTTTGGAAAATTGGTTACTCCTAACTTGTTGACAATTTAAGGAGATCCTTCACCGGAACTATTGGAAAAGATGAAAGAAGGGGGAGTTGACGTAAAAGTATTTTCCTTCTTAGCAGGACTCCAATCAATTGAAAGCAAGACAGGCAGCTGTTGCAGATAGGCTCATTAGCGGCAATATATCAGACTATCACCCACCATCACCATCAACTACTACTAGATCAAAAAAATACGTATGGATGAATAGTATGTTTATGATCGTGAAAAATGCAGAAATTATCCTCCTAAAGTCTCAGGGATTCCACATAGCTGCTGTGAATGATTATCCGCTGGTCAAATTAAGGATTAGCGTAGATCTGTTAAATAACATGCAGAGCAGCTTATACCATGACGAAATTTCGTGACGAATCAAAAGATCCAATGTCCCCTGAAAAAATAGCTGAACACGAACCAACAGCCGTAAAGAGAGATCCAAACGATCTGGAAATTGCCGAAGGGGGAAAGACAGGTGCTGATACTCCTGAAGCAACAGAGAAGCTTAGAAAAAGCGGAATGACCAAGTTATAGGCACCACCCGAAATTCGTATATTTTTTTTTTATTCAATAAAGTTTAGCCAAATTACACTAGGCCAAGTAAAACATTTCAAGAAGCTCTTTGGTCTTCTGTATTTTTGGATCAATAGTTGAAGTAGAAGCTCCTGTTGGTTGGTATTGATAATATGAATTAGAATAACTTGACCGTAGGGTTTAGCTTGAACATCTCCATTAATTCTTTTACCTTCCTGGCCTGTTCTTCCTGTCTCAATACTACCCTTAGTCGTATTGCCATCTAGATTATTATGATATTATCTTCCTAAAATGCATTATCCTGCTATCTTCAGCAAAAAACACATATCAATAGTCTATGGGACTGAACGGAATCAAGGAAGGGTTACCAATGTTGGTAGACCTCGATTCATGGCCTATAATTAGGGAGTTTATACGTGAGAATACACATTTTTAAATATATTCTTAAGCTTTTAATTCAGCCTAAGAAGTATATGCAATTGCCATTGCATTCTCTTGCTCATGACTTGAAAAAGGACTTCAATCCCATAAGCTGGACATCAAAGTATCGTAGAACGACAGTGCCATATTTGATTAGTATGTTTCTCTTTTATCGCGCGATCGGGTTAATTGCTGTATTCTTGTTTTTATCGTTTGTTATTAATCCGACGATCCCTCCACCTTCTGATTTTTTTACTATCCTAATTGCTGGTCCCATCGAGGAGACATTATTTTTTGGTATCCCCCTTTATGCTACGGGTAACCACATAGTAGTGATGGCTACAGGGGTTTTGTGGGCAATGACGCATCTGTTAAATACTTCAACAATCCAGCTGGATGCTCTTTCGTATGCAAACTTTTTATTTGTTATACCCTGGATCTTTTCAAGTTTTAGAACCTGGATTAGCGGGAAAGGATGGTTTGCTATAGTTTCCCATTCATTATGGAACATTACCGCTACTTTTGCTCTGCCGTGTATAAACGGAAACTCGTGTAATGCAATTTACAACATTAATTGGTTTGTTGCTTTGGTGCAAGGTATTATTTCATCCCTATTGATGTTATTAACCTATTTTCTTTATCGCAGAAAAGTAAGAAAATTCGAATAACGCTTACAGCAAAGAACACTTATCAAGAATCAAATATCGCTAATGATTAGTTGATTATATTAGTTAAAAACTCGTAGTAGGTCGCCAGTTGATGAACAAGAAACAACCAATATTGACGAGCTGTGTTTAAGCAATAGTTAATAATTGGTCAGCTATAATGCAATTCAGATACATACTTCTATATTTTGACTATATTTCACTTAATTTGCGATCGAGAGAACGAGTTAAGTAGACACCCTGTGGTTGCTTAATTATCTTTAATAATATTTTTACACCCGTTTTATACCGACTTAAACTAGAATTTTCTAATTTAACATAAAAAATCTTTCCTGATTGAATCATTCAGTTATTTGTCCACATTCAGTACAAACTGAATTGTTTTCCAACCATTCACCATTGTTTTCCAACCATTCACCACATTTAGAACAATGAGATTTTTACTAATATCTTTTCACTTTCTTTCAGTCTTTTGATAAAGGGGCGCTTGAGTGTTTTTATGTTGATTAATTTGATTTTGTTGATAACGAAGGGTATTTTTAATATAAATTAAAATAAATTTTTAATAACGAAGATACAAATAACTTGACAAATGAATATTTTAAATAGTCTTATAAGTAAGCGTGCTTCATACGATAGATGTATAATCATTTTCCAATAGGAGTGATAGAAGAAGGTTATTTTTCTGTTTACTAACAACAGAATTGTTAGTATAGTAGATGATGATACTTATATTACTAAACTGTTTGATATTGCCTTACGCGAAAATATTGATGGAATTTCAGTTTTCTCTTTCACTGATCCTGTCAAGGCATTTGAACACTTTACAGAGAACAAAGAGAACTATGCACTAGTTATTTCTGATCTAAGAATGCCAGGTCTAAATGGATTAGAATTACTCAAAAAAGTAAAGACTTCGAATCCTAAAGTAAGAACGATATTGATGAGTGCTTATAATTTTGAGGAAGAGGAATTGTATCAGGAATATATGATAGAAACAGTGATAAACTCAACTATTGCAAAACCCGTCACGATGAATAGGCTATACCAAATAGTCCGAAAAGAATTAGATGCTTCATTAAAACGGCCATAAGTGTTTAAGTATCCATTCTATCATATAATTTCCATCTATGTTTCACATTCTTCCCTTAAACTTGAAAAAGGTTCTGGATCTGATCCTGGTTCTCGCTTTAGTCATAGTCGCCTACTTGATACTGCGGATCGTAATGGATCATTTAGTCTAGATAAAGAACAAACTAGGTATGATGATTTACTAGATGTCCTCAGATTGAGTTTGAAAGGTTACCATGTACAATAAAAAATCTTATTTATTTGAAACACAATCCACAGATATGACAAAAATCCCAGGCCCAAGAGCGGCAAGGATGGTACAAGAATTTAAAAAAATTGCATATGATTCTACCTTCACGTACCCCCTTGTGATTAAGACTGGCAGAGGATGTGTGATTGAAGATATTGATGGAATCGAGTTCTTAGATTTCACATCAAATATTGGTTCCTGTCCATTAGGATATTCCCATCCTCAAATTTTAGAAGTTATCAAAGATTATTCTAGTAAAGAAAATGGAGTCCATAAAATAGCTGGACAAGACTTTTATTGTGAAGAACATTTCAAGATTGCATGCAAGCTTCTTTCAATAAGTAAGAAGAATTCCAAAGTATTTTTCATAAACAGTGGGGCTGAGGCAGTAGAAAATGCGATAAAGATAGCTTATAAGAAAATAGGTCCTTTTCCAGGAATATCTTGTATCAGCGATTTTCATGGTAGAACTCTTGGTGCGCTAAGCTTCACATTGAGTAAAGAAGTGCAGAAAACAAACTTCCCAGAGTTACCAGTTAAGAGAATTAAATTTTGTACAGATGATTCTGATCCTCAAATTAATCAATTGGAGAGTCTTCTAAAAGAATACAAGGTAGCCTTCATCTTAACTGAAATTATACAGGGAGAAGGAGGATTAAATGTAGCAAGTAAGTTATTTATCCAGCATATTAGAAAATTAGCAGATGAATATAAGGTCCCATTAATATTTGATGAAGTTCAGAGTGGAATGGGAAGGACTGGAAAGTGGTGGGTCTATGAACATTATGGGGTAGAGCCTGACATAATGACCGTCGGAAAGGCTTTACAAGTCGGAGCCACTGTATACAATAAGAAATACGAGCCGACCGAATCAGGAGTTCTATCAAGTACATGGGGAGGAGGAAGTAGAATTGATATGGCGATTGGTACGAAGATTATAGAGATTATTCTCAAGAATAATCTATTATATAATTCCCAAAAAATTGGTGATAAGCTACTAAAAAATTTTGTTGACATTGTTGGTATCAATGGACTCATTGATGCAAGAGGGATAGGATTGATGATTGGTCTCGAATTTGATACAAAAACAACAAGAGATGTTATCGTCAATAGATTGTTTAAGAAAGGCCTTCTCGTTCTTCCAGCAGGAATGAAGTCAATTAGAATAATGCCTCCGTTAATTATTGATGAAGAGGAAGCTGCAAAAGGTGTTTCATTGATAAATGATACTATAACTGAGTACAATAAATAGAATTAAGAGAGACTGGACTGGTATAAGCAAATTAAATTACTAGGCGTTCATTTTCATAATTTTTCTACTGCCACCACTAGCCCAGAAATGTATAGACTAGTATGCTCTGAAATTATCTCCCAACACTTCAGAAGCAATTTTGAGTTCTAACACCTCATTTGCCCCTTCATAGATCATTGTTGCACGAGTGTCAAGAAAGTGTTTTGCGACGCGTGCTGTTTTCTGGTAACCAATAGATCCAAATACTTGTAATGATCTATTTGCGCAATCAAACGCAGTATTTGTAGCATGGAATTTAGCAATAGCAGTTAACCTATCGGCATCATTTCTTAAAGTTGAGTAAATTTTGTTATCACGATTTAGTTTTGAGTGCCATTGTTTTTGTTCCAGTTTGAATTGTTCAACATAATCGTGCAATTTCTGTCTGGCACAGGCAGCCCTATAGGTAAGCCATTTGGAGCTTTCGATACCTACAACAATTCTTGAAATGTGTTGTTGAATTAACTGCTTTTTGGCTAAAAGAGATCCATGTTGTCTTCTTGACATACTGTGATGCAAGGTTTCGTTGAGACAATCTTTCATTACTCCAATAGAGCCTGCTGCAACACTTAACCTACCGTCAATCAATGCGCTGTAAGCAATGTTAAGTCCCTGTCCTATATCGCCAAGTAAGTTTTGTTTTGGGATGCGACATTCTTTAAAATAAATCTCAGCATTTTTTATCGTAAGAAGACCCATTTTATTCTTCATTTCTTTCCTTGTAACTCCAGACGAATTCATATCTACAATAAATGCAGATATCTTTCCGGTAGTCTTATCCCGAGCATATGTTGTGATAACATTTGCTATTGTTCCATTTCCAATCCAATGCTTCTTTCCAGATAGTAAATAAGATTCTCCTATGTCTTCGTATGCACTGATCATAGATGAAGGATCGCTTCCTGCTTCCGGTTCGGTTAATGCAAAGGCCATGATACTTTTACCACTTGTTGTTGCAGGCAAGTACCTCTTCTTTTGATCCTCATTTGCCCATCCTTGCAGAATCATCTGTCCTATGGAAGTGTGTACAGAAAAAAATGTTCTCATAGAATTACCCTCTTCGCCTATTCTTTCTAGGGTTTTACAATATGATAAAATATCATATCCTAGGCCTTCATACTTTTTTGAAATTGGGCAACCAAGCATCCCGATTTTACTGAATTCAGGAACTAATTTTTCATTGAGCCTGTCTTCAATATAACATAGCTCTTCAAAACTTCTAATAGATTTACATACTCTGTCAACCTTCGAAATCAACTCTTCCTGTTCCTTTGTGGTATCAAAATTCATACAAGACAAATTTGAATATTGAGACACATTATTAAATAACTATTTTCATATAAAAGTATAGACATCAATTTGTCATACTGGACCTCTCATCGACTCCTTTTAGTTGGTTACATATAGATCCATACCTAATATTCCAAATTAGTTGGTTACATATAGATCCATACCTATTATTCCAAAATTCCCTTTTAATCTTTCTTTAATTAAAACTATATAGAATATTACGAAAAGTTGTTTAAACAGGTGAATTTCACATTCTTTTAAAAATTGAAGGGCAGGTATTTAGATAATTTTTAAAATAGAACTTGACACGCTGATTGTCCAAATAATTCCTTACTAGTTGTGGTATCCTTTATTTGACAAATAATTTTTCATATTTGGGTTAAACAAGAAATGATTATACTACAACATTCTTTTGAAAACTAGATTTATAATCTTGAAATAAAGTTTGTTTGATGTTTTCTACGAGATTTTTAACCTCATAGACATCATTTAATTCATTTAATTTTTTTGACCTTATACCGAGTGATTCCAATTCGGATACGTAAGGCATAAGTGATTTAGGAATTTCGGACTGAGTATAAAGCTTTAATTGCATGATTTAACATAGGTCGAAGATAATAATAAGGTTGATACGAGAAATCTTCAGCTCGTCCTATCAGTTAATTCGGATGATCTGAGCTATATTAGATATGGATGTTAGAAAAACTATTTGCATACAACGTTACATTCAGATATTTTGAGTCATTGATGTAAATGACACAATACAATTATTATCGAGGATAGATTAACACCGCACGACATATCTCCATTTTTTATTCGAACTTTTACAGCACCTTATAGACGACCTACGTTTGACTTTGTTACTTGTACCAGAAGTTATTGATTCTTGCAATTGGTATTATTGCAACGTTATGTCTCATATCTGTAGCCATTTCTCCTAGTGTTGCTATTGAATCACATGATCAGAAAAAACAAGTTACAATTACAGCCATTCTTGAT
>VBPR01000055.1 GCA_005877345.1 Nitrososphaerota archaeon | reverse complement strand
GATTTGCTATTCTGGGCCACTTTTCTGCAGCTTCGGCAGCGACTGGTCCTTTAATGTCGGTTCCCTTTATTTCCCCTTCCGGTGTAACCAATACTGCAGCGTTATCCTCAAATGATAACCGGACGCCATTTAGTCTCCTTATGGGATATTTTTGTCTGATAATTACAGCTCCGAACATTTGTTTTCGTAGCTCTGCATTGCCCTTCTTAACGGTAACATTGACAAAATCTCCAACTGCTGCAGATGGCATTCTTGAATGTCTTCCCTTGATACGTGTAACTTGAGCAATCCTTAATATTTTAGCACCTGTGTTGTCAGCACAAACTAAATTTGCTGTTATTGGTAATGCCCTTGTAATATATGGCTTAAATTCTTCTACTCCTTTTGCAGAGACTGCACGGCTTTTAGACGCCACTCTTTATAACCTCCACAGTTACAAATGATATCGTTTTTGAAATTGGTTTACATTCTGCAATCTTTACTTCATCGCCTTCTTTTACATCAATGCATGAAGGAAGAAATGCGTGAACATTGGATCTGCTTCTCTCATATCTTTTGTATTTTCTAACCAGCCTTGGATATTCACGGGAGACAACTATCATCTTGTGTGCCTTAGAGCTTACGGTGATTCCTGTCAGAATTCTTCCTCTTATCGAAAGTTTACCATGAAAAGGACACAATTCATCATCACAAGTTCTTTTTGGCTGTGAGATTGTTACTCCAATATTTTTACTCATAGTCTGTCCACCATCACTTAAGTAAACGGTCCTCAGGTCTTCCGACTAAGAGACAACCGTTCATGAAACAAATCTCATCTTGAAAAATCAGTCCTATTCTGCGTATTGATTTTTTGGGAATAACATACGATTTGGATTGATCACTGACCGAAATTGTATTTTTAGTTTCAAAGATGATTTTGCCGTTAATTTTTTTTAGATTGTTTAGCGGTCCATATTCTATTTGTGCATTACGTCCTATGAATTCATATTGTAACATGTAATCTTTAAAAGTCATTTTGCTAATTGCCTTTCCTTTAAAATTGAAAGTATACGGGCAATGTCCCTTCTCTTCCATTTCATATTGCCAGTTTCCTTTTTGAGAGTGCCTTTAGAGTTCTCAATTCTCAGTTTCAACAGATCTGCCCTAATTTCTGATAGTTTTGATTCCAAATCATCGTCGTTAAATTCCCTCAATGTTTTTAATTTAAGTCTAGCCATCAAGTTTCACTTTTATTCACGGCTATTTCCTTAACTTGACTGTTAATAATATCTTTACTCTCTGTCTTGACTTCTGAATCGGAGGGGACTCTCTGATTTTCAGTTTGACTTTTACTCTCGCTCTCACTGTCGGTTTGGGTCTCGACCTTTGGTTGTGGTTCCAGGGATAAATCAAAATCAAGATGAGTTTCTTCTTTTAACGAAATTTTTAGTTTTATTCCTACTAGTCCCATTTTTGTTAATATGCTATTTGTGCTACTTCTTACCACCTCTTCGGCAACTTTTCCACTCTTTGGAATGGTTCCTGCTGAATGTTTTTCAAAATGAGCTCGTTCACCTCGTAGCTTGCCAGATATTGTAATCTCAACACCCATAGCTCCAGCACCCATAATCGTATTTATTGTCCATAACGAAGCTCTTCTAAACGCCGTTCCTCTTTCAATAAGTTGTGCAATTCTATTTGCCATAATATGTGGATTCAATTCAGGTTTTGTAACTTCGGTAACAGAGACCTGCGCATTCTCCAAGTTAAATTGTTGTTCCAATCTAGTGGTCAAGTCTCTTATTCCAACCCCCTTTCTTCCAATGACCAGGCCCGGCCTAATGACAAAAAGTGTTATTTTGGTACCTATGGGAGTCTTTTGGACCTCGGCTCCTCCGTAACCAGCTTCGCTTAATGAAGAACTCAGGTATTCGTTCAGTTCCATATTTCTAAAATTATTTTTCATTACGTTTTTTATCGCGCTCAATAGACTTTACCCTCTCTAGCTACGATCTCTACATGTGTCAATGTGTCAACTTTAGGACTCGACCTTCCCATAGCTCTTGGAATAAAGCGCTTAAGTTTCGTTCCCTTATGAATAACGCAAGATACAATTTCTAATCTATCTAGGTCCATACCCTTGTATTCTGCGTTTGATTCTAAATTATCCAAAAGTCGTAAAAATTCTTCAGAAGCTTTCTTTGGGAACCTTCCAGAAAAAAAACCATCCCTGATATTTGATCTATGGGCTACTTCATTGTGATATCTTCTATAAGGCACAGCAATTTTTTTTTCAATGGCTTGATCTAAAATGTTCCTTGCTCTTTCAATTGATAGCCCCTTTATTGCTAGAGCAATTTCTCTCGCATGTTTATGGGAAATGTCAGTTTCTCTTAATGACGCTCTAACGTGTTTATTCTTGTCAAATTGAGAAAATGAGTAAGAATATGTCGGCAAATGCATCACTTTAGTGGCACATACAGACTTGATCTGGAAGCTCCCACTCCAGGTGCACCGTGTTGAACTCTTTTGTTTGTAATAGCGTACTCGCCCAAATAGTGACCAATCATCTCTGGTTTTATAGTAATTGGAGAAAAGTCCTTACCATTATGAACATTGATAGTAATGTCCACCATGTCGGGAAGAATTATCATATCTCTAACGTGAGTTCGTAAAGTTTCATTGGACGAACCATCTCTGATTCTTTTTATTCGCTCACGTAGTTTTCTTTTTTGATCATCCATATACTTTCCTACTCTTTTATCCAGTGACCGCCTTTGTCTGGCATTTAACAATGGGAGAAGCGCCTCTATTGACAAATTCTTTAATTCATCTACATTATAACCTCTAAATCTAAATTCACGAACCAACTAACACTATCTCCAAAATACTCCTTTTAAATTTAACTAGATAAACCAACTTAGACCAATCCTAATTTTGTTGCGAGTTGCCGCGCTTCATCATCTTTTGTAAATTTAACAATTGCTTTTTTCCCTTGAATCGTCCTAAATATATTGACTTCTTTAACGTTACCTTCATACATTGTTTCTATTGCTTCACTCACGTCTTTCTTGCTTGCACTGTGAGAAACAATAAAAGTTAACTTATTTTCCTTCTCTATCAAATTGAATGTCTTTTCTGTGATATAAGGTCTGAGAATGATCGAATTAAGATTAATTTCTGCATCTTTACTCATTATTATTTCACCATGGTCTGTATTTTTGACCAAACTGTATTTATTTTATTCATGGAATCAATTGCATTTTTTGTATAGATGGTCAATCTAACAGGTTTTGTTCCTGGCACCAGATCCACAATACTTATGTTTTCTATTGAGACAACATTGACCCCAGGTAAAGATTTTTTCAGTTTACTTACTGGAGAATCTTTTGATACAACTATAAGACAGCTCAAAGCTGCATGTTTTTTTCTTCCACGTAATCGTGATTTACCAGATGGTACCCTTACTATGTTGGTAGACCTTTTAAGATCCTCTTCTAACCCTAACGAGAGTAATGTTTTTCTTAGTTCCGCAGTCTTTGTTATTTTCTCCAAATCATTTGCAACCACAATTGGAAATGCTGAGATTTTTCGAACATTGTGACCACGTTTTTCTATTATGTCTTTATTAGATGTTGCCGCAATTGCAGAGCAAAATCCAAGTTGCTTTTCCTTCTTATTTATTTTCTTGTAATTTTTCTTCCATGATACTGGAGGGTGAGCTAATCTTCCGCTTCGAACACCCGCAACACCAGCAGCTTGACCAGCACGTTGAAACCCTTCGCCTCTGGCCCTTGCTATTCTCGCAATTCCCAAGCCAGTATTGCGAGATTCTGCACTGACAATTTCTCCAGCTGCAGGATATCTTCCCTGAGGCTGGAATTTGGTTGAAAGGACATTTACATAGACTTTTTTTATAATCTCTGGCCTAAACGGAGTATTAAAAACAGATGGAAGTTCTAGTGATTCAATTTCTTTTCCACGAAGATCTTTAAGACTAACTTTCATTTTACGAGTACCTCCACAACTTTGGGTTCTAATATCTTCTTACCAACAGTTCTAATAGGAAATCTCATCTTGACTAATCTTTTCGGAACTCCAGGAACTGAACCTTTGACAATTATATAGTCATTTTTGATCATGCCAAAGTGTTCAAATCCACCATCTGGATTAATCTTAAAATCATTATCCTTTTCAGAATTTGAAATTATCAATATTCTCTTATTATATTCGGTCCTTTGATGAAATCCTCTTTGTCCCTGTCTTGGTACTGTATAGGTGACTACAGCAGGAGAAATCGGTCCTAGAGTTCCAAGCGCCCTTACACTCTTTCTGGATTTATGTTGTTTCCTTTTAACTCCAAATCTGGTAATAGGTCCTTCAATTCCTTTTCCTCGAGTTATTGCGGAAATATCGATAAATTGTCCGGTTTCAAAAACGTCCTTTATGTTTACCTGCTTTCCAAAATTGCTAACTACATAATCAATTTTTGTTTTTGTATCTTTTCCACCAATTGGTATTTCCCATACGAATGGCTTTTTTTGAGAAAGAGAGGCAGTAGCTGGATAAGATGATACGATAGCAACTACATGTTTAATTTTATCAATATGTGCATTAATCTCATCTAGTTTACCTTCCTTGTACTTGAACGACGCCTTTTTTGAGAGAAATTTGTCATTATCTTTTGCAAAAGCGTCTAAAATTGCATTTTTTCCATATGCCGTTTCTGCATATGCTCTTATTCCAATTATTTTCAATGGCGGAGTCGCTATTAAAGTGGATGAATTCATTAAATTTTTGCCATAATTTGGAGTCTTTTCTCTGTCATCAACAGATAATACATTTAAATTAGTAACTTTATACCCGGCAAAACCTAACAATGATGATTTCTCCAACTTAGGGTCAGACCACGTCCTAATCCTCGATTCGAGACTTCGTGCACGCACCCTTGGGTAGAATGCCATACTTCCACGTCTAGGTGCACTATATTTTCGATGACCCATGATTAATCCGTTTTTTGTGATCCCTTTAATAAATTAATAACATTTAACCAATCTGTGCAAATTGAGATAATCTTTTTTCGCAAAATTGTAGTACTTCTTGCCCGAAAATGGGTCAAGCGTTCAAGTAATTATTAACTATTGACAATGTACCAAGAATTGCCTCTTCTAACCTTACGGTTTGAGTACCTTGATTAGGAAACATGTTCGAGAAATGGGTTTTGTGATTAATTCTTTCATTTTCACTTTCGAGTATTTTTCTCAGACCAAACTTCGGGCCACCAAACACAACGAGCAGGTTCTTTGACATTTTTAGACTGCTCATCAAATCCGCTACATGTTTTGTAAATGGTGATCCTTCCACCGAAGTCATTAATATTTCACCCTTTGTATTTTCTAGGAGTGCAGATAAGGACTCTGCAAGTTGGACATCATATCCCCAGTAACCATCAATCTCTTCTTTTGAAATATCTTCCGCCAGCAGCTTTCCCTTATTTGAAATCTTTACAAGAACTTTTTTGCCTAATTGGGTTCCATTATATCTAATAAGCTTTTGAAGTCCTACATCCACATATAATGAGTCATTTTGCTTTACAACAAATCCAAATCGTATTTCAATGTCTTTGATATCCTTAATGTCTATCAGTGCTTTATGATGAGGTGACTTTATGGGAGGTAAAATTCCTGCATGCTTCAGTATCCACATTTTGGGATAGATTTTTTTTCTAAGGTATGGGGGTGTGTCAAGATATTCAAGTATTGTTTTCAGGATTTTTTTGTCGATTTTTTCAGCTTTTACGCTCCTATCATGATAAATAATGATCTTATTGACACAGAATATTGAACAAGAACGAGAAATTTGTGAGATTTTGTAACTTTTGTCAAGAATTGTTTGAGATTCTATCAAACAGGAGTCAGGGATTGCAATCCACAGATTAGTCACGTTAGTCTGTAGTCCGTTTATTCCGATAATAATTTTTCTACGGTTGTTGCCATTAAACCTGTTGATCCAAAGGCTGTTTCGCGAAGAATTCCTTTTTTGTCAATAAATATTGTTGAAGGAGTACCCTTCAATGAATACTCTTCGAAAGTCACAGGACTGTAAGGTTTTGTTTCCAAATATGATTTGACGCGTGAAATAATTTGGTCCTTGTCTTTTTGATGATACAAATCAAAATCAAGGACATTTGCATTTACAAATTCCATAATTCTCTTGCCTTCTATAGGAAGTCTTTCTTTTAGAAGCATATCCATGCCAACAGGAAAAGGTATATTGTAAGATAACTTTCCCTCATTTAGTAACTTATTCTGGTATGAAAGATTAGTAAGAGTTTCACCTATGACCTTGCTTTCCTGTAGTAGCAATTTTAGATTTTCAAGTGTATTCTTGTCAAAATCTTCAAATGCTGTGGCAAGCCCTAATACCACAACTCCGTTGTCCTTGTACTTTTGATATGTATCTATTGCTTCAGGTATTCCATAAATAAAACACCCGGGGCAGTTTACCTGAAAAACTTCTACAACGATTACTCTACCTTGATAATCTTTCAGACTAATAGGACCGCCTTGCACCCAATTGCTAACTTTCAATTCGGGAGCAGGTGAACCAGCTTTAACTGTCACAAAATTTAGAATATTTCTTGAATATTTAAACCAATATTGACTTGATTTAGAAGATTAAAAAATAGAAATTATTTAGGCCCTCTTTTACTGGCATTTTCTTTCGACTTTGATGCGTATTTTTCAATGTCATTATTTTCGATTCGCTTCATTCTATTTGTTTTGGTATCTATTTGAGCCATTTTTATGTGTCTAGTCCCTGTTTTCTCCTCGCTAATCAAATAAATAGACTCCAATGCAAGGCTACTTGCCTCATCCATGCTTATATCACCATCGTAGTTTTTTTCGAGGAATTCATTTACTTGATCGCTTCCATTACCAATCGCAACTGCATCATATCCAATGTAAGTTCCACTTGGATCAGTTTGATAAAGTGAAGAACCATTCTTATCAACTCCCGCGAGGATTAATGCAACACCATATGGTCTCACTCCAGCGTATTGGGTAAATTGTTGCGCCATATCTGCAAGATTCTTTGCAACGCCCTCAACGTCTACAGGTTCATCGTATATCAATCTATTACTCTGGGCAAAGAATCTTGCATGATCAACCTGAGTTCTTGCGTCAGGAATATATCCTGCTGCAGCCACTCCAATATGATCATCTATTTGAAATATCTTTTGAGTAATATCCGAAACTTGTAATTTCCTAGCTTTTTCTTCCACAGCTAATACCACACCCTCTTTACTTTTGATTCCGACTGCTAGAGTTCCTCTTCTTACGGTTTCGATTGCATATTCTACTTGGTATAGTCTACCGTCTGGTGAAAATACCGTTATTGCTCTATCATAACCAGCTGCTGCAGGTAACAAATCAGCTCTAACTTGTTTGGTTTCTTTAATTTAAGTTTACCTTAGTATCATACTTTAAATTGTCAATTGATTTTTCAAAAGATAGACATACCTTTGGAAGAAGAAATAATATTTCAGGGTCACAAGAATATTCTTTCTCTTCACTCCAAGACAATTGAAATTACTAAGGATTCCAATTTGACCAAAAAGGGTGATTGTATTGTTGGTGTTTCAGCAAATAAGGCATGTGATGATTTGGATAATTCATTTAAGAAGAAATTAAGAACAACTGACACAGTCGTAAAAATGGGAATCATTGTAGAACCTTACGTATTTAGCCTGGCTGGATTTGGCAACAATAATTTAGAAATTACCCACAAACATGATATAGTATTGAGGAAATCAAATTTCGTTGATTCTAGAACACTGATTGTCTCATGTGATAAATCGGCAGTTGATATTCCAAGAAATCTCATAAATACATTAACCAATTCTGAAAAAAAAGGAATATTGAGAATTAAAATTGAATAACAAGAAATATAAAAAACTGGAACCTTGGAATCGGGAATTCATATCTTGGATATCTTTTCATAAACAAACGAATACCTTTTCAATAATTCATTAATTACATCAGAAGGAAGTTCAGGAGGGATCGGTTTCTTCCCGTCTTCAGATGCATGTTTGACTATATCTCTAAACCCAACTTTAGTTAGCCAATCTCTGAGATATTGTTTATCATAGCTCACTTGCTCCTCTCCGACTTTGTATGAATCTATAGTCCACATCCTGAATTCATCAGGGCCCAGTGAATCTGCTAAAATAATTTCAGATGTGGTAGGATCCTTTCCAAACTCAAATTTTACATCGGCCATTATGAATCCTGCATTATTTGATATCTCTGACATTTGTCTGTAAAGTCCTATTGACGCATCTTTTACATATCTTAGTTCATCATTTGTCAGGATTTTTTTTGCCAAAATTTGATCCTCAGAAATAGGTAGATCATGGATTTTTGACTTTGTTGTTGGATCAAATATTGGTTCTCTTAACTTAGAGCCAATTTTCAAATTGGGGCCTAGATCAGCAATATTACGACTACTAGTGTACCGTTCGTAAAGACTTCCATACAAGTATCCTCTAACTACACACTCAACAGGAATCATTTTGAGTTTCCTTACGACCATTTTGTCCTTACCATCTAATCTTACCATATGATTTCTAGAATCCAAGCAGTTAAACCAAAATTCCGCAAATTTGCACAAAATTTCTCCCTTTCCTTTTATGTCAGTAATCATCGGTACATCGTATGCTGAAACTCTATCTGTAAAATGAAATAAAAGGTTCTTGTCGTCTAATTCATAGACGTCCTTTACTTTACCGCTGTGAACAAACTTCATTTGTCATCATCTGAATAACACATATTTATCATATCAAGTTTTATTCTTACTATTGGCCTCTTCTCATTCTTGCAAACCATATTCATTCCATTTTTTTGTTACTAAATTAATGGTACTTTTATCAGGAAGTGCCTCCTCTTGAACTGGCCTTTCGAATCCTTCTTCTTTTGTTTTTTTAGTTGCGTCAATACCCATTTTTGATCCTAAATTTAATAATGGAGACGCGGGGTCTAGACTATCTGTGGGTGCGTTCTCAATTAACATTGTATCCCTCTTGGGATCAGATCGAGTCGTTACAGCCCATATTACATCATTTATATCATGCACACTGACATCCTCATCAACTACGATCAATATCTTTGTAAGTGACAATTGACCCATGCCCCACAGACCCATCATCACTTTTTTGGCCTGCCCGGGATATCTTTTTTTAATTGAAACTATTGCGATACCTTGGAACCAACCCGCAGCAGGCAATGAAAAATCAACCACTTCAGGTTGGAACATCTTTACCAACGGTAGAAATGATCTTTCAATTACTTTACCTATGTAAGCATCTTCAAGTATGGGTTTTCCGACAACTGTTGTAAGATAAATAGGATTATTTCTCATCATTATACCAGTCAGAGTAAACGTAGGATAACGTTCTGGCGGAGTATAATATCCGGTATGGTCTCCAAAGGGACCCTCTATGTTCATTTCCGATGGATCAACATAACCTTCTAAAACAACTTCAGCAGACGCAGGAACTTCTACATCGACTGTTTTGCATTTCACAAGTTCTATCCCCTTTCCTCGTGTGATTCCTGCAAAAAGAAACTTATCCAATCCTTCTGGAACAGGAGCTACTGCGCTAAAAACTGTTGCAGGATCAGCTCCTATAACTATTGCAACCTCTGTTTTTTGCATCTTTTCTTTATTCATTTGATAATGCAGTGCGCCTCTCTTGTGAACTTGCCAGTGCATTATAGCTTTTTTAGAACCAATAACCTGTAATCTGTATACACCTAGGTTTCGAACCTGTGTTTCAGGATTTTTTGAAACTGTAATTCCAAAAGTGATAAATCTTCCAGAGTCTTTAGGAAACGATTTAATTATTGGTAAACTGTCTAGCGTGGCTTTAGAAGTTTCAACTATCTCCGTTACTGGACCAGAACTAGTACTTTTAGGACCATAGTTAGAAATCTCTGATAACTTTGGAAGCATCTTAACTTTGTTCAATAACCCATGAGGTATCTTCAATTTTGTCAATGTCGTCATGCGTTCACCTATCTCTTCAAAATTTTCCATGTCAAGAGCCATCTTCAATCGTCTCAACGATCCAAATGCGTTACCTAGTACTGGAATTTTGAATCCTTCTACATTCTCAAATAATATCGCAGGACCCTGATTCTTATACATAACTCTGCGCAGAATTTCTGCAATTTCTAAATCGACTGAAACTTTTGTTCTTATTCTTCTTAATTGACCTACTTTTTCAAGAGATTCGACGTACTCCCTTAGGCTATCAAAATACACATTGATACTTTTTTCCATATGAGATATTAGTTTTGTTGATCTGTAGTTAGTAAAATAAGGTTGATACGTTCCTATATGTTCAATTAACTTTACTTTTTTTAAATAAAGAATTCAATAGCATTGCAATTTGAAAATAAACATATCGAGGATTAAGTACAGAATAAATTACAATCCAGTGAATTACAACAGTAGCACAGGTAAGTATGAAAGCGGAAATGAATCATATACCTTTTATAACCAGGCAAAGGTAAATCTGTGGAAATGTGATAAGTGTACCATGAAGTTCGGTACTTTCAGGAGCTTAAGAAAACACAAATCTGACGTCCACGCTTATTGATGCCTAATGATATCAAATAAAGTACCGTAAAAACGCCCGTTTTTCAATTATATGTTTTAACTTTCAATAATTAATTTTACGAGAAAAAAGTTTTGCAAGTTGGTCTAGAATTCTTGCAGTCGCACCCCAAATAATTTCATTTTTATAGGTAAATTTAGGTAAGTTGGGAATGGAATACTGCTTTTGATGCATCACATCTTTTTCTCTAGTTTCAAGTAATGGTATGAGAGGCGCGTCAATGATTTTTTCAACTTCGTAATTTGTACTCGTTATTTTTGGCATCCTGTCTATTAACGCCACATATGGATAGATTATGTAACGCGAAGTTAATGTCCTCTCGGTATCCAAGTAGCCAACAACTTGCTTTCTTGCGATTTTGATCCCAATTTCTTCATTTAATTCTCTTACCGCAGTTTCTAACATCTCAACGTCATTTTCTATAAAATTACCACCAGGAAATGAAATTTCCCTGGCATGATTTTTCACGAGGTTAGTCCTTTTTATCAAGATCACATGAGGATTTGAATTTGTGAAATGGATTGTAATCATTACGGCTGCAAATTTGATTTGTTTTGAAGATGATGGTAAAACTACTTTTTTATGCAAAAAAGGGTAAATCAAATCTTTGACAAGTTTTCCATTGTACAAAGGAGAATCATCGTATGTACTCATTATTAATTAAACTATAAAATCTATCACGTGATAATTTTTTGAAATTATACTACATTTTGAAAATTTCAAGGTATTAAATTAAGGCTTTAATTATGTTAATTATTGTGTGATATTAATGGATATCAAAGTTATTTATGAGATGAACCCGCCAAAGGTTCTTTACAATAATCGTTTTGATAATGATGTAGTCAACAAGAATATTGGTCTATTCTTATCAAGAACAGAGAGTGTATCACAATATGTTGATGGAATACACTTGACTGATAATGTACTTGGTGTACCACGAGTTTCTAGTTTGATGCTCATTTCAATGTTAAAAGGGAATGGCATATCAGTACCGATAAGCTGTACTTGCAGACTTTACGACAAAAATCTCATATCTATATTTCAATTTGTTACAGAGGCCATTTTCTGTGGAGTCTATAGCATCCTAATTCTCCGTGGGGATGATCCTATTATTGGCAATAAATTCTTCGATGTTATTCCCACCAATGCTATCAAAATTCTAACAGAACATAATTTCAACAATTGCATAAAATTGGATCTATCATTTCCAAGTAAAATCGATGATGGAGTAAAAATAAAGAACAAATTAGCCGCAAGACCACGCGCATTTGTTACACAGTCAATAAGTTCTATAGACAATTTGAAGGAGATTGTTAAAGTATCCAAACGATATAGAATTGATGTTATTCCATGCATAAT
>VBPR01000054.1 GCA_005877345.1 Nitrososphaerota archaeon | reverse complement strand
AAAACAGGGGAAGCCGACCAACTCATTTACGATTATTTTCCCAGTAGTGAGAAGAAACAATCGGATTCGAACATGAACGAAATGGTCAATCAGTTGATGAATAGTTTGGTTCAAGAAAAGGTTGCAAGGCCTGAGATATGTGGAGACGGGCAGGACAATGATGGAAACGGACAGGTTGATGAAAATTGTAATGTAAGCAATATACCACAAGATGACAATAAATCTCCTCAAGTGGAACCTGAGAAGGAGATATGTGGAGACGGACAGGACAATGTTAAATGCAAAGTCTCTTGCGCAAACAATGGACAGGTTGATGAAAATTGTAATGTAAGCAATATTCCACAAGATAACAGCCAATCAAGTGATGAAAAAAAAAACTTTGACAAGTTTGGAGTATTGAAAATACATGCAACAAAGCAAGATGGGGAACAATGGTATCTCAAGTCTAATCCGAATGATGACCCTCGATATTCACCACAAACAACGCTGACAAAAAATTCTGATGGTTCATTTAAAGTAAAATCGACCAAAGTGAGAATGGGAATATTTACTTCATCAGGTTTTCATCCTGAACAGATCAATACATTAAATCACAACAAAATTGCCCAGGCAGGGTTCATGCAATCTCCAAATGATTGGAGAGATGTAGAGATAACAGGATATGTCAAGCTTAACAGTGGTAATAATGACAATTTTGTGTGGTATGCGCGAGGAGGCAGACATACAGGATATGGATCTCCACAAGGATGTGAAGGTGTGGCATACAAGGGCGGCTTGTTTTATAGTGGTGCTACCAGATGGGAAAAGGAACAATGGCATTCGGGAGGCTATGTTTTTGCGGAATTTGGAAAAAACATTGGACCTATTAAAGGTAAGTGGGTAGGTTTGAAGGTAATAATGTACAACATTGTTCAGAACGACAAGACTGCTGTAAAACTAGAACTTTGGGTCGATAAGAGTAATAACAATAATTGGATAAAGGCGACTGAAAAAATCGACAAAGGAGGATGGGGAAATAATGGAAGGGAATGTGGAGGCAAACCTGACCAGATAATAACATGGGGTGGACCAATCGCCGCGTTTAGATGGGATGGTGCTACAGACGTGGATATCAAGAAATTTAGTGTAAGAGAAATTGTGCCACAGCTATAGGTTAATCCTTTTTAGCAAGATTATCGTGTTTATTGTAATAACAAAATTAATAAGAAAAATAAAGTCTATATGTAATGAAGTACCATTATCATCTAGTTTAAAATTTATAAAGATTGGTGTCTATGAATGAGTTTACAAGAACAAACATCAAGGTATTCGGAGGTTCAGAGAAGGAAATGGCTTGTAAGAGTACTAATGGTTATCGCTGTAGGATGTGTTTTAGTAGCGAAGATTTATTTTACCATTTCACTTGTGGATCCGTGGGTAGGTATCTATAGTATTCTCACTAGTTTTGTTTTACTTTGTATACTAGTACTTTCATATTTTAAATATAAGGATCCATATCTAAATGCTAAAAATATTAATATCACAAATGGTCCTTTAATTAGTATAATAGTACCAGCAAAAAATGAAGAAAAAAATATACGAAATTGCGTTCAATCTTGTCTAAATCAAACGTATAGAAATAAGGAGATTATTGTTGTAAATGATGGCAGTACAGACAGTACTGGAGAAATTCTTGATGAAATACGTAAAGAAAATAGAACAGAAAATTTTCACATATTGCATTTATCAAAGAGCGTTGGAAAGAAAAAGGCAGTAGAGGCAGCAAGTGAGATAGCTCGTGGTGAGATTTATGCTTGCATGGATAGTGATTGTGATATGGTACATGATGGTGTAGAGAAAGCCGCAAAAATATTTCAAAATGATAGAAAATTAGGCGCCTTGACCTGCCATGGGAGAGTTAGAGATGCGCGGCGAGGAAATACAATGGAAAAATTTCAACAGGTATATATAGATATATCATGCAGATCTATTAAAGCTGCTGAGAGTTCCTATAACTCAGTAACATGTTGTTCTGGGTCGCTCAGTTTTTACAGAAGAGTTGCAATACAGGATTTTATACACGAATGGGCAAATGATAGATTTTTGGGAATTGATTTTAAATTCTGTACTGATAGGAGAATGACAGCACATATTTTGGCCAATCGTCCTAAGTCGGATAGTTCTCTAGATAAGAAGCCACATGAGCACATGCCTATCTTGCAAACAGGTGATGACGATATTGAGACAATGAAAAAATCCTTGGATCCGGATGCTGAAATTTCTAATCACCATATCACGTGGAATGTGGAGTATTCAAACAGCATTAAAGTCAATGTTGGTGTACCTAAAACATTTGGATCATTAGCAAGGCAACAAATACGATGGAAAAAGAGCTTTATTCGGAGTCTGTTCGCAACTGGCGGAATATTTTGGAAAAGACCTTCTTTTATTGCACTTTTATACTACATTCAAACTGCAATGAAGCTTATCAGACCATACATCGTGTTCTATACAATAATTATTTTGCCCCTAAAAGGCGATTTTACTTCAGTGCTATTTTGGATTGCAGGTTTAATGTTTACAGGAATGATTTGGGCGGTAGAGTACAGGTTAAGAAATCCGAATGACGGGCTATGGTTGTATAGGCCTCCTTTTACATTTATTAATACGTTTGTATACACTTGGCTTTTAATATATTCTGCAATAACTATTAGAAACAAAAGCTGGAGATAATTATACAAAATGATTCTGTTTGTTGATAACTCAGATAGAAAATCATAGGAGTGATTTTTTAATATTGGCCTATATTAGTGCAATACTTGTTACCTTCATGATGATTGTAGGATTTTCAATAATCATTATGAAATTCACCGGCTACTGGCCGTGTAAGATTGGTGAAGTACTCGAGATAAAAGATATTACCTGCAAAAAAAATTTTCAAGAAAATCTAAATGTCATAGTAAATTCAAGTCATATTTCATTACCTTTCCATTCTCCACTACTATCTCTTCAAAATATCGGACAATAGTAATTTCAGATATTTTTGGTATCTTGAGTTTCTTCCCATTTACCATATCCAAAATCATCGCTGGAAAATTTGCACCAGCAAGTGTAGTAAAAAAAGTACCTCCCCCCATCCGGGGGTTAACTTCAACGATTTTGAGAATACCTTCTTTTGATTCTTTCATCTGGATGCAACACGGCCCTCTTATTTTCAGATACTTAGCAATTGATTTGCATGTGTCAGAAATATTTTCATCCTTGACAATTTTACCCATAGTTGAAATTCCCGCTTTTGTTTCGAGTCGGATCCTAGGGACCGCAATAATAGGTTCACATTCCAAGTCGGATAGTACGTCTATCGTGTACTCAGTACCTGGTAAATATTCTTGAAAAATCAAATTATCTTTTTTTATTTGGATATATTTTAATTCTTTTTCATTATCTATTTTTACAATCCCCTTGCTACCTTTACCATATCTTGGTTTTGCCATTAGCGGGAATCTGCTTGTGTTTTTGTAGTCTAATGTGGTGAAAGGCAGGTCAAATTTTTTTGAAAGATATTTAAAAGTTTGCATTTTGTCTCTACATCTTTCCATAGTCTTTTTATCACTTACAACCGGCAAAGCTCCTAACTTCAATAATTTGTCTTTATTCTCACTATATGGATAAATATCGTATCCTGAACATGGCATGAGAATTTCTATTTTATGTTTTTCAACAATATCAAAGAGCCGGGTAACGTATAATTTGCTATCTATTTCTGGTAACACTTCATGCGCATCTGACATAAAAAAACCTGCAGAAATCGGATTTGAGTCAGAAGCAACTATTCTTACGGGATATTTTACCATTTTCAGAGATTTTATGGTATTAATTCCTGCCGGTGCAGAAGCGCTTGGAACTAAGATGGTAAAAGTTGAGCGTCCTTTCAAGTGGTATTCCTTATCCGAAATAAAATTTTATTTAACATCATATAAAAATTTTCAGAACTATTGAATATACATTTTTGTCTATGATTTCAATGCATATTAAATATGTAATTAAATAATTAATATGCGATTGCTCGACCTGAAAAAGGATTACCATGTTCATTGCAATTATAATGACCATTCGTCTCGGGAATTATCAATTGAAAATGTAACCAGAATTGCTGAAAAAATTAACTTGAATACATTGGCCTTTACAGAACATGTTAGAAAGACTTCGGATTGGATACCAAAATATCTCGAGGAAATAGACAGAATTGTGTCATCTGGTACCAAGATGACTATAATTTCTGGCTTTGAAGCAAAAATCTTAAACGATGGCACAGTTGATTTTCCATCTGAGTATGAAGGCTATTTTTTGATAGCAAGTTTTCATACAAAGTTTTATAATAAACAGAATTGGCTCTCAGCTTTGAAATCTGCAATTTCTTTGCAACATGTAAAAGTAATTGGTCATTTGGCTCCAGAAGAATCCTTTGAGTTAACAGAGGATGAATTAATTGAGTTATCAACGTTGTTGAAAGAAAATGAAAAGACTGTGGAGATCAATGCGAAATATCGCCGACCTCCAATGAAATGGCTACGAATTTTTAAAGAAAATCATGTAAATCTTCATTTAGGAAGTGATGCTCACAGGATAACTGAAATAGGTAACTTTAACTCTATCACCAATTTAATAGAATTCATTAATAATTAAAATTCGTTCAACAAAAGATATCAATCCTAACTTACGTTTTTTATTAATTAATAACTTGATGCACAACAATTATCAATAATAGTGCCCAAATAAGTATCAAAATTTTTGACAATACGATTTTTGACAATACGATTGATAGTAATTATGAAAAAAAATCTAAGAATGAAATAGTACTGTGATTTGATTGCTGTCACAATTTTATTTCGATCCTCTTCTTTTCTATATTAAAAATAAACAACAATATTTAAATTATATAAATATGATATAGAAGAGAGATTTTTCATTTATATGACAAAGATAGTGATTATTGACGCACAAGTTGCTGGAATTTCTGGTGACATGCTATTAAGCAGTCTAATTGACCTAGGCGCAAATAAAAAAAAAGTTATTGATTCCATTTACGTTTGCCAAGATTATTTTAAAGGATCCAAAATACGCGATGTTAATTTTGTAAAGACTAGTTCTTATGGAATCTCGTGTACTAAATTACTATTTGATTACACAGATTCGTCAAATTCACGATTAGGAATTGTGGTATATAGAGCAGTCGCTGCATGTTGTGATTCACTAAATCTATCCACTATTGCAAAATCATTTGCTCTTAATTCACTCAAAAGGATTATTTTAGCAGAATCAAAAATACATCGAAGATCCTTCAGCAATGTCCAATTGCATGAGGTCTCTACCGTAGACACTGCCGCAGACTTGATTGGCACCGCTGTTGCCTTAGAAGATCTAGATCTTCTTTCAAAAAAATTCTATACTACTGATGTAGCCGTTGGTAACGGACTGTTAAAATTTTCTCATGGAATTGTTCCCAATCCTAGCAATGCAATTTTGGAAATTTTAAGGAATAGACAAATACTACTGGTACCAGGAAACCTTGATGGTGAGCTTACTACGCCTACTGGTGCAGCTATGTTGGTCAATTTAGCATCTGAACATATCCATCAGTACCCTCCAATCATACCTGAAAAAATAGGAAATGGTGGAGGTCAAAAAGAGGGAATAAATGTTGCCAATATACTTAGAGTAGTCATCGGAGAATCAAAATTAAAATTGGACTATACTATTGAAAGTATCTACGAGCTTGAAACTAATGTTGATGATACAACAGGTGAGATGATAGGAAACATGATAGACGTCCTTTATGCAAATAATGCAAAAGATGTTACTGTATTACATGGTTTATCTAAAAAAAGTAGGCCTTCATTTGTAGTTAAAGTCTTGACAGATAAAATATCTAGAGACTCGCTCATTCAAATTCTCTTAAATGAAACAGGTTCCTTGGGGTGCAGAATTAATGAGGTTAACAGGGTAACAACTTCTAGATCTTTCATAACTCTACCGATAACAATACAGCGTCAAAAATATGATATTAAGGTAAAGATTTCTAGGGATAGTGACGGAGTAATTAAAACGATAAAGCCAGAGTACGATGACCTCAAAAATATTTCAAGGAAACTCAATATTCCATATAAGAAAGTTTTTGACATTTCATATTACGAGTTAATGAAGAAATACAGTTGATGATTAATTTGGAAGATAAAGTTTTTCAAATTTTAATTTCATGGTTTCAGAATAAAAATCAGAAAGTAATAGTTGCATTATCTGGAGGTGTGGATAGTGCTGTTGTCGCACTTGCCGCAAAGAAAGCATTAGACAAAAAGGCAGTTGCTGTTACTGCAGACTATAATACTCTTTCTGGTGATGAATTAAAGTCTGCAAGAAAAATTGCAAAGGAAATAGACATTGATCATAGGATAGTAAGATACAATGAATTGGACAATGAAGAATTTGTTAAAAATGATTCATTGAGATGTTATCATTGTAGGACTGAATTGGCATCATATTTGTTGCTGGAAGCAAAAAAAATGAATGTGTCATTGATAGTCGATGGTACCAATATCGATGATTTGAAGGATTATCGTCCAGGAATCAAGGCCATGAGGGAAAACGATGTCAAGAGTCCACTTGTAGAACTGGGGATTGGTAAACAAAACATCAGGAGTATTGCTAAATCTAATAATCTATCGGTATTTGATAAACCGTCAAATTCATGTTTGGCCTCAAGGATACCTCATGGAATCCCCGTAACATTTGAAAAACTGAAAAGAATAGAAACAGCAGAAATTTTAGTCAAATCCGTTTTCAATGTCAGACAAGTAAGGGTCCGGGATCATCAAGACACTGCAAGAATCGAAGTCGGGAGGGAAGAATTCAAAGAGATGTTTGACAGAGATAAACTTTTAGCGATTGATTCAAAATTAAAAAACCTTGGATTCAAGTTCGTTGCCTTAGATTTATCAGGTTACAAGTGCAGAGACAATATCGATATCAATACTACTTGTAGCAACAAATCGATTTAAGTGCCAATCCAGTCAATACAAATTGAAAATCTGTTGTGGCCTGACAGAAAGATTAACATTGAACAAATTTCAATCAAAGACATGGCAAAACTAAAAGAAGGAGACGTGGCTCCTGATTTTGATTTACCCGATATTGACATGAACATGCATAAACTTAGAGATTTTAGAGGTAAGAACACATTACTGGCTTTCTTTCCGGCTGCAGAATCTCCAGTATGCACTACTGAAATGTGCGTTTTCAAGGACTCCATGAACGAATTTGAAAATAACAATACTGCAGTAGTGGGCATTTCAGTTGACGGTCCATTCGCAAATAAGATATTCAAAGTTAATAGACACCTGAATTTTCCGCTTTTGAGTGATTACAAGAAAGGAACAATTAGTGACTATGGTATAGTAATGAAAGATCTTGGCCCTTTGAAGGACTACAATGCTGCAAAAAGATCCGTCTTCCTGCTAGACAAAGATGGGATAATTAAATATATTTGGATATCAGATAATCCACTCATTGAACCAAACTACGATGAAATTAGAAATAAATTAAAGGAAATCAACAACTGATAGGCAGATTATTAGGATAGTATCCTCGTGGCCGTTAGTCTCTCATTCTATTAGTGCAACAATATCGTTTCTTGAAACCGTATCTCCTACTTTTACTTTTATATCTCTAATCTGGCCGTCTTTGTGGGCCTTCACAGCAACTTGCATTTTCATAGATTCAAGTACAATAATTGAATCTCCTTTATTTATTTGGTCGCCAGCCCTTAAAGTTATGGAAACAACTCGTCCTGGAATTTGACTCAACAGTTTGTTCTCTCCAGATGATAAACCACCTAGAGCCATAGATTTTTCCAAAATTTCAGTCAATTTCGAATGTTTCTTGAGGATGATTTGTTCTCCATTCATTAATATTTTAATGTGCGAACTATCAAATTCTAATATTTTAGCAGTTCTATATGAATTGTCTAAAATAAATTCTAATATACTGTTTTGGAGACCGATTATCTTGATGGAATGTTCTTTACCATTTATAGTAGCAATAATTTTACCATTACCAGTAGATTCTGAAATTGAAGCTGTAAGAATGTTATCTAAATTATTAATTTTGAATTCCATTTTTAATATTTCCTGATCTTACCCAGTTAGATAATGATAGTTCCTTTGAAGAATTGGCGGCAGTATTTTGTGCCTTCAAGAATTCAGAGTATAACAACGCAGCAGCAACAGAAGCATCAGATGCCTTTAGGCTTTTCTCCTTTAATTGAGTCCGCATTAAATTTAACAAATCATATTTTTCCAAGTAATCTGTGGAGATATTTCCTTCAATAAAGTTCTTCTCATTCATTATGGTTCGATATAAAGGAATAGTTGTGCTTATTCCTTCTATCATAAATTCATCCAAAGCATTGGACATTCTGATCCTAGCTTCATTGAAATCTTGTCCCCACGTTATCAATTTTGCGACCAATGAATCATAATATCCTGATACATTACATCTTGGATACAAATAGGTATCTACTCTAACGCCAGGACCATATGGCAGATTACAATCTGGGACAAGTCCAACCGAAGGAACAAAGTCATGAAGTGGATCTTCGGCATTTATTCTACATTCTATTGCTGAACCATTAAACTTCTCCGCATGCAATTCTAATCTGCAATTTGACAAGATCAGTACCCGTAACTAATTCTGTGACCGGGTGCTCTACCTGAAGACGGGAGTTAACCTCGATAAAATAAAAGTTGCCCTTTTCATCTCTTAGAAATTCGGCAGTTCCTGCGTTGAGATAATCCACGGACTCTGCGGCTCTAACAGCTATTTCCCCTATCTTTGATCTAGTTTTCTTATCAACGACTGAAGACGGAGAAAATTCGATAAGCTTTTGATGACGCCTTTGTATAGAGCATTCCCGTTCAAATAGGTGTCTACTGTTTCCACTGGAATCCCTTGCAAGTTGGAACTCTATGTGTCTGATTCCTTGAAGAAATTTTTCAACGTACAGTCCAGATTTACCAAATGCCGCTCTCGATTCGGCGGACGCTATTTCAAATTCTTCTCTGAGCTTCTTTTCGTTGTCTGCAAACCGAATTCCTCTCCCACCACCACCGAAAGCCGATTTAAGTAGTACAGGATACCCAGCCTCTTCAGCAATTTCGACTGCCTTATCTACCTCTTCTAAGATATCATCACTTCCTGGTATTGTTGGCACTTCAGCCTTTTTCATTATCTCTTTACATTTCATTTTATCGCCGGTTAATGCCATGGCATCACTGGTCGGACCAATAAAGATGATCCCCTTTTCTTCACATTTTGCTGCAAAGGTTTCATTTTCAGACAAAAATCCATAGCCCGGATGGATTGCTTCAGCGCCCGCACTTTCAGCAATTTCAATGATCTTATCTATGTTAAGGTAGCTTTTGGTTGGTGCGGGAGGCCCAAGATAGTAGGCTTCATCAGCACTCTTTACATGCTTTGATCTTAAATC
>VBPR01000214.1:4781-14420 GCA_005877345.1 Nitrososphaerota archaeon | reverse complement strand
TCATTTAGATAGTCGTACCATAAGGTTTTAAGATGATTTTTGTGTTAAAAAGTGTAGATCCTGGCCTTCTTCACTGGACAGGCCTCGTTCTCCGAAGGACGATTCTAGCAAGGCTGACCGTCCTTATGTAACAATTAAATTTACCAAGTTAACGTAACTCTGCAAGTTGACGGACTTTGCCAGCCTTCTTGCGACTGGGACTACTGCCTTCGTCGCTTCTAACATTGATGATACTTTTATCCTAATATTGTTATTTTCAACTCCTGGTCTGTTGGTACATAATATTATCCTTGGACAATTTCTTGGAATACTAGTCCTTGTAATTATTTCATCGTTGGCTGCGTTTCTTACTTTGGCAGTTCCTTTATTTGTTATTGGTTTAATGGGATTTATTCCGATTATTCTGGGTATTAAAAGGTTATTAGAATTACAAGAAGCACCTATAAAAAAGAAACAATTTTTGAAAACAGAACATTTATCATTGCTTTTAGTGTCAGCCGTGACCATATCTAATGGAGGAGATGACATCGGTGTATTCACACCGCTTTTTGCGAAATACAATACACCTGCCGAAGTAACGATTCTTGTAATCCTTTTTATGGTAATGACTGGACTATGGTGCATCGCAACTTTTTATTTTATCAAACATCCTTTCGTAGTTTCTCGTGTCAAATACTTTAGTCGTATCGTAACTCCTTTCGCGTTGATATGTATCGGAGTTTATATAATTTTAGATTCTTTTGTTTTTTAAACTAATTTTTTGAAATTATTCTATGGAAACACCGTCATGTATAATATTCGAATATTATCAGTTCAGTGCGATTCGAAATTATAATTAGGCAGTTGTACCAGTAGGCTTTAATGCGTTTATAACAATGAGGATTATGTTGAAATCTGAACTTACTGCTTTTGCTACAATCATGATACTAATGTTTGCGATGCCAAGTATCGTATTGGCGGATTCAGACAAGGATTATTGCTATGATCAGGTTGGAGACGGAGAACCATGTTTTGATACTAAAAAACAGTGTAGACAGGATCAGAAAAATGATGTAATAGCAGAAAGTCCGTGTTATAACAAAGATACAACAATTTAGAGCGAATTAATTTTAATTTTTAGTTGATAAGTATTCTGCATTATATTTGTTGATCTAATTTCGAAGTAATTTACAGTCCTCATTACGTTACTAAAATCTAATTAACTGTAATTCCTGAAAGAAAATGCATATTATTTAAGATCATACAAATAAAACTTACCCGTAATGCAATTGTAAGAATCAGAATGAACAACAACGACAATCGATAATCCCTCGTGGGCCTTTTCTAAAAGGCCCGCCTAATTTAAAAATCGAACGAAACTTGTATTTCCATATTTCCAATTTATTAGCTGAAACTAATCCCATATGTTCAATAAAATAATTCCTCACTGTTTGGTAATTTGAATATCCTTGGTTGAGTAAATTGCTTATGCGATTATCATCAAAGTTTAAAAATTACTACCTTGTCATTTATTCCACTTTCAGACAAAGGCTGTGCATGTAATTCATCTTGAAAGTCCGACACTTAGATAATTGTATCACATCGTTTAACTTATTCAAATTAAAATAAGTATATGTCTGTGGATGCATAAAAAGAAATACTTTATTCTAGTTATACCCATGGTAGTAACATATTTAGTCTTTTTTGCAATTGACGCTAGTCTGGCTTCAGCCTCAGCTTTAGCTCCAGCTGGAAACACAACAGCAGCAAAGGAGGTTCAGACTAAATATACATTCATCGAAAAATGGGGTTCATTTGGAACTGGTCGTGGTCAATTTAATAGACCACATGATGTAGCCTTTGACTCAACTGGAAACGTATATGTTAGTGATAGGGATAACAATCGTGTTCAGAAGTTTACTCCCAATGGAACATTCATCAAGACATGGGGCTCAAAGGGTTCAAAAGATGGACAGTTTAGTATTCCATATAGTCTTGCCATAGACAATTCAGATAATATTTATGTTGCAGACAGAGAAAATTCTCGTATACAGAAGTTTGATAACAACGGTAATTTCATAGCAAAGTATGGAACTGATGGTAAAGGGGATGGGCAATTCCATAGACCAGAAGATGTTAGAATTGAATCACATACAGGTGACATCTATGTCACAGATACCTACAATAATCGCATAGAGAGGTTCGATAAGAATTTCACATTTATTACAAAATGGGGCTCGAAGGGTAGTTCGAACGGTCAATTCCAACTTCCACATGCTATTGGTTTTGACTCAAAGGGCAATGTGTATGTTGATGAGTTGGAAAGACCTGGTGTTCAAGTATTTGATAGCGACGGAAAGTTCCTAAGAAAATGGGGTAGCGTAGGAACAGCTGATGGCCAATTTTCTCTCCCTCAAGAACATCTTTGGATAGATTCAAGAGACCATCTATACCTTGTTGATGGAGCTCCTAATCCAAGAGTACAAATTTTTGATCCTAATGGAAATTTTTTAGGAAAAGTTGGATCTCCATGTAAAATGTCTACTGGTGAGGGGTGTATAGACCCAGATGGACCAGGGCCCTTATCTTTAGGTGATGGTCAATTTTCAAAGCCAGAACATGTAGCTATAGATTCTGAGGGTAAAATGTATGTTGTTGATAGGGGTAACCACCGCATTCAAGTTTTTGCTCCGGTGATTAACGAGTCAACTAAATAGATTAAGTTGATGTACCTATTGATTATAGAATAACTTCTTGTCTATTACGCCTTTCTTGATCACCGCTATAAAGAAAAACACTAGAATGGCGAGCCCCATTGAAGGAATAATTATATCGGTATATGGATTATCGATTCCAAACAAGTTCTCTAAATTTTCATATATCAGAAATCCACAAAATAAGGAGAATGCAATGACAGCGTATTGCAGCTTCTTCAGACCACTCCTTCGATATGCAGAAATCGACAGAGCAACCAAAATTGCGGATAGTACGGTACCCGCAGCATATAACAAAGCCTCTATCACATCGTTGATTGGGATCTGTTGAATTAGTGGTTCAATGAACTGCATTTCTCTTATATCCAGTACTCTTATGATAAACATAATCAAACTTTAAGGGTTATAGTACGACCATCTAAATTTATCAAGTAAATTAAGAGTATCCATGTTTCGTGGCTTTGAAAATTCGTTATTAAAATCTAGAATTACGTAGCAGAAATTTACTTCGTTATAGTGAAGTAATCCTGCTTTTCATGATTATCATTCTTATAGAACGTACCTGTTAGATTAAATTCCTTTTTGGATTTTTCAATATCCACGTTTAGAAAGCCATTATTAGCAAATTGTGATTTTATAAAGGGCCTTTGGCTAGTGAAATTATAGAGCGGGGCACCCGCAGTCCCTACTGTAACAAATATTGGTCCCTTGGGGTTATTGTATAAATTTTGTTTATCTTTGTTTAATACTATCGGAGATGATGGGTTCGTTTCATTAAAGGTAATTGGATAAGTTCGCTGGTAGTTATGGTTATGGGCTTGCAATACGATATCAACTCCATATTTGTCAAAGAGCGGGTGGTAGAAGTTACGAAGTTCATCTTCTCCAGGGTGAGTTGTATTTGAAGAATAGAACGGTTTAAACGAATACACAATAATCCAATTAATACTCTTATTATCACGAGCCAATTTAAGATCATTTTTGACAAATTGATATTGTTGGGAAGTCCTATCATAAGGTATTAATTTATTCTTGGCTGTTGCCATTGCCAAGAAGTGCACATTCTGGTAATTAAAAGAATAATAGGGCTTAGTCAAGTTGAAATGCTTTAGGTAGGTATTATATTTGAACAACTCATTGCTCATGTCGTGATTTCCAAATGAGATTTTGACCTTACCGCCATTATCTATAGGGCCGATAATATTTAACCAACAGTTAGGTGATCTTTGATATGAAAGGTCTCCTAATGCTAATACAAATTCTGGATCTTTCTCTACCATACCTTGCACCGTTCTTTTAGACTCATCACTACAGCCAAAATCGCCAGAGGCAACGAAGTTAAATTGTTGCTCTTCACTAGTATCAAGTTCATTACTGCCTTCTGATTGAGTATGGGATAGCATAGTATTAAGTAACAAACACGCTAACAGTATCAATAATGCAACTTGCCTACCACCAATTATCAAATAACCAGATGATATTAGTAACAGAATTTGGTTAGGTTTGGAGAACCTTATGTTTTTCAAAGGTAACGATATGTATTTTTATCAGAATATATATAATGTGGTACAAGTAGCTAATAGAATTATTTTGGGCAACTATATTTAAATAGGATTCTTTAAGGTCGTTACCAAACATTTAGGTATTTCTAAATATTCCTATCGGGTTAAAGAAAAATGACTTTCCTGCATAACCAGAACACATTTAGATGTCTGTATCACAAAACATATTATAATAAATCACAATACTTCAATTGATAATCACTAGATTGTATTCCTTGTATACTTCCAATGCTCAATGTAAATACAGTATCATGGATGATTGAAAGATATGAAGAGAATCAGTTTTACTTCTAACATTAATCAATATCACAAGATGATTATTTTTTCAATAGTTATTTCAGGTTTGTTATTTTTATTTAGTACGATTTCGGCTAGCGTAAACGCATTTGATCCAAAAGCAACGGATTATTTGTTTGTTAAAAAATGGGGTTCACGCGGAACAGGAGATGGTCAATTCCAACGGGTACATGATCTTGCTTTTGATTCATCAGAAAAACGTCTGTACGTATCAGATAGAGATGGTAATCGTATACAGGTATTTGACAAAAATGGGACATTCCTTTTCAAATGGGGTACAAAAGGTACTGGCGATGGTCAATTTACTGTACCTTACAGTGTTGATGTTGATTCTCAAGGAAATGTTTGGGTTGCGGACAGAGGTAATCATCGTATTCAAAAATTTGATGGAGATGGACATTTCCTTTTCAAGTTTGGTAATACTGATGGACACCCAAGTAGTGCACTGGGAAAATTTGATAACCCAAGACAAGTTTCTGTAGATAAAGATGTAAAATTTCTCTATGTAGCAGATTCAAAGAATAATCGAGTTCAAAAATTTGATACTAATGGTAACTTTATTAAGAGTTGGGGTTCAAAAGGAACTGGGGATGGTCAATTTGATCTTCCCATTAGTCTTATTATTGATTCAAAGGGTAACATAATTGTGAATGATTTAGGTAATAGTCATATACAAAAATTTGACACTAATGGTAAACTTCTTCTTAAATTTGGTTCTACAGGTAAAGGCGACGGACAGTTTTCAGCGATGGAGCACATGGCTGTAGACAAGTTCGATAACATATATGTTAATGATCCACAGGCAGGTCCAAAAGGCAGTCATATGCCACGCGTTCAAAAATTTGACACGAACGGTCACTTTATTACAAAATGGGGATCATACGGATCGGGTGATGGTCAATTTGTAGATCCAGAGCATCTAACAGTTGATTTAGAAGGAAATGTTTATGTTTCCGATAGACATAATAATAATATCCAAGTATTCAAGCCTTTGGATAAAACCAAAAATGTTAACTCCACTGGATACTAAAATTAGTATCTGATTTCGAATAGCATTTAAATTATAAAGTTTATAATATTATCTAGTAGTAACCATATCCAAGAATTATATCCTCAAGGACAGTCGGGTTGTTTGCCTCCATAACTTTCATACTTTTAAAATTTTGTAATAATTTAATTATTATTTATATGGTAACGACTTAATTATTGGTCCAAGACTAGTTATAGCGTCTTTTACTGGAAGCGTAGTAGAATAAATCAATAGAGTGTTAGGTCCGCTGATATCTTTTTGAACAGACTTTGTGTTAAAATTGTGCTCTGAAAGAATCTTAAATCCTGCTTTCAAGAATTGCGACTTACAATCAGGGAGTTGCTTGGTTGGACAGAAGAATCCACCCACCGTAAGGGCGCCAGTTGATTTTTCAGGTGTTACAACTATTTTTCCTTCCATAGGCGGACTATATTGTTTGTCTGAAATACTATATGGGGATCCAGAAACGCTCAGTGTCTTAGAATCAGAACCATCTGGGAACTTTACTGGAATAGTGGTCCATATTGCATTTCCATCTTTGTCTTTTACTATCCCTACATGTAGGTGGCTCGGATCATCATGAACAAAAGCCACTTCAGTACCTTCTGGGATTTCCAGTGTATTTGGAACGTAATTAGGATTCTTTGGGCTGATTGTCTTTTGATCTGTGGGGGGATGGTGAGCTTCGTCAGGAATAAAAATAATGACACCCTTTACCGATGAAGGTAATGTCATTGTACCACTATCAAATATAGATTGTGCAGTTGGAATTGAATTAGGGCTAGAAACATTTGTTGAGGTTGATATATCTCTCTGGTCAGTAGACAAACTTGGCACATTGGTCATATTGCTAGAGGAATTATTATCAAAAGTCGTATTTACCTGAGCGTATATAATCAGGCTTAGATTAATTAGCGTTAGAGTGGATGCTGCAAGCAGGGAAAATATAAGAAACGGAACACTCAATTTCAATTTGTGCGGATTCTTAAGCGCGTTGATAAATAAACTATGTGGTACAACTGTCTACATGATATCGGCTAAATATGGCACTTTCTGGACCTGCTAATTTTAGACACATATGCTTAGAGAAAAGTTGCGAGGTTTGGTGAAGAATGAGAATTCATCCGCTGATATTCAGGCCTTCGTAGAAAAGATAAATTCTAACTTAAATCAAGCAAATACAATACTATCAAATCAACCCGGTAATTAGTAGGTATTTCTTCCTCTAACTTTGAAACTTATTCTTGTATGTGTAATCTTTACGAGTAACTTCCAATTACTTTTGATTTTTTTTCTCTGGAATAAATATATCGATTTTTCTGAGTAGATTGAATATCCTGCTCTGTTATGCTTTCCTGGTCACTGCTAAAAAGAAAAATAACAGAATGCTCAGCCCTGTAGCGGGAATAATTATATCAGTGAATGGATTATCTAACGAAAACAAGTGTTCTAAATTTTCGTATATAAGGAATGCACAAAATAGAGAGAACACAACAATGGCATATTTCAATTTGATTAGTCCGGTCTTTACGTATGAAGACACCGACAACGCAATCAGTACTGCTGCAATTAAGGTGCCTACAACATACAGGATCAACTCTGTTAGATCATAGATTGGTATTTGAGAAATAAGTGATAAGATTATGTCCATGACCACACCTGATCACCAAA
Organism: Nitrososphaerota archaeon; assembly: GCA_005877345.1. GTDB lineage: Archaea > Thermoproteota > Nitrososphaeria > Nitrososphaerales > Nitrososphaeraceae > TA-21. The sequence continues at coordinate 7,167 of VBPR01000214.1, read as the reverse complement.
CACAACAAACAATGTAATTTGACAAGTATCCTTGGTCAACAGCATTAACAATGGTTATTCGTCTCATTTGCATCTAATCAGGATTATAGAACTTAAGTGTTCTCGTACTGTTATCTAAATAACTAATTCCAATTATTAGGTATTTTGCGAAATTTTTTGGTTGAAGGTATATTGCTAATAGGTTAAAGTATCTAGGGTAAATTAGATTTCTGAAAACTATCTAGTACTTTGTTGTTCATGTTGATGAACCATCCATTAAAATGCTTTGAGTTTTCGTCATCAATTTGTAGATCAATTATTGTAATTCCGTTTTGACCAGTCATGCATTTTATGCACGAATTTCCATTCCAATTGTCAGATCCTATTGGATACATACTGGAACCAGTATCATGCGTCCCCGTACCGAATACACCATATAACAGACCATCAATGTCGAATCTCTGATAGTTGTGATTATGTGATTGAAGTACTCCATCAATTCCTCCTGCTCTAAACACTGGATCATAACAATTGAATTCTCCATTGGGAGGATGATCACTTTTTACAGTAACGAAGGGCTGATGGACTACTGCAAACTTGTACTTTGCGTTACTGGATTCAATTTGTGATTTCAAAATTTCAAACTGGGGACTAGAACAATCGAACTTTGTATTTGCATCTATGTTGAAGAATGCCAGTCTATCACCAGAAAAAGCAAAATTAACTTGTCCAAATGTCCTCTCCTCATTTAACCACGCTTTGACATCTTGTTCTGTATCATGATTTCCTACGACAATGTCCACATTTTCTTTCGTGAATCCATGGGATTCAAGATCCGACAAAACTTTGTTCCCGTTAGTGTATTCGAAGTCACCTGTAAGTATCAATGCCTGGACATTGTATTGGTTAGCAATATCCAACTGAGTAGTCAATCCAGAATTAGAATCAACATCTCCAACAACTGCAATACGTATTATCTTTGATGTATCAAAATTAACAGACGGCTTATCACCTGAGGGAGAATCAATTGGACAATTCTCATCAACGAGTCCATTGCCATTATTATCCTTTCCATCTCCACATATCTCTAAAACTGGAATCATAGGTTGACCATTTCTCATTCCATTGGAATCTCCCGCAGCAGTAACATAGTAATTTACGCGTCCTTTATTTGGAAACGTGCTAGTCATTGAAGACCCCGAAGCAATAGGTAAATCTATGATAGTCACAGAAATAAGAGTAATTGATAAGGTTACTATAATAAATATTAAGTATCTGTTTCCTTCCAAGGATAGCAAATATAAATTAATTCAATATTTAAAGAATCTAGTACAGTTATCTAAGTAAAATCTATCAATTTAATTTTCTCATTTAGACAATTGTATCATAACATTAAAATATAAATCATAATTGATTTGGTTATACTCAGGCCTTATTTATGACCAAATTTAAAATTAGGGAACCGTACCACAGGATTCATAAATATCGGATGTTCTAATTATCGAGATTTCGTAAATGAAAAGGAGATGTTTAACTTTACGGTAGAGAACGAGTCAATAAGTGTTTTTACAAATAATAGAATAAGCAAAGAAGACAGTTGAAAAAGAGTCTCAAACTGACGGTAGAGAAAACGTAGATGAAGAAAAACATAGGTTAATAGGATCAAGAGTTGCTCCAATAGGTGCCGCGTTATTAGCAATTGGTTTTGCCGTCAAAATATGGGGCAATTTGACGGATAGTTGGTCTCTTAACGCGTATTGATGTCAGAATGAGTCTTAATCGAGACTTACAATTGTGGTTTTGCTTAATTATCGATAGTATATCTGGAAGGTGTTGAACACGTCAGTTGCACAAATTTAAGTAACACCCGTGGGCGGCCTTCTATCGGGACTATGCTCGACAGACTTATGAAAGCTCAAAGCGTACGAGTCCTCAAATACCCTTCCGCATATCTCACTCTGTAATTCCTTCCAAATGGAGTATTTCCGGGTTCCTTCGCACTTGTCATGACGACGATTGAAATATGTGCAAAAAACCACATAAGGGTTTCAATTTAATCAACTGCTGTGAATAAACAAAACTCAATAGCCAGTCCTACAAGTATGACATAATTGATTTAAATTTACAAATGGCAGGATTAGGCTGCAATAGAAACTTGCAGCAAAATATGTAAATTTCAATAATACCTTGTATAGTAACATTATTTACTTTCAAGTTTGGACCATGATAATAAACTTTGTCGTCCAATAAAGGTTATGTATATATCTGTAGGTAAACTGGCTAACGAACTGCCAAAAGACAAGCCAGATAATCTAGCTGCAAACGCTCTTCAAGAAGGCCTTGGCGGACAATTCGGAGAAATGCGTACTATGATGCAATATTTATTCCAGAACTTTAACTTTAGAGG
>VBPR01000214.1:0-4689 GCA_005877345.1 Nitrososphaerota archaeon | reverse complement strand
ATATAGCATTAGAAGCAGGTAATATTCATCATTTTCTGGTCGGAGCACAAGGGGCTATGCCGGTTGATTCGTCAGGAAATCCATGGTCTGGTTCTTACGTCTATAATAGCGGAAACCTTGTCCTGGATCTTCTCTATAACCTTATGCTTGAATGTACGGGAAGGCTTCAAAAGTGCCGTCTTTATGCCATGAGTAACAACAAGTCATTTCGTGCCACTGTCTCGTACCTTATTGTCAGAGATTTTGCACACGAAAAAGTTTTTGCAAAAGCCCTGGAATCACTGGGCGTGGATTGGGATGAAACGCTTCCAATCCCAAAAAGTGACAGTTCAAAAATGCCCGAAGTTAAGAAACTTGAAGACAGAAATCTACATAATCAACAGTGGACTTTCACAAACGAGGAATCCGGACTTTCAGAAATATTTTCTGGATCTTCTCCATTTGGCGATGGCGAATTGGAAGCTTTAGATGGTCTTCCACAAGGATTCGATATTCCAGAAATGCCAGAAGCTCCAGAGGAATATGCTCCAGGACTTGACAAAAAATTGAAAGATAAAATTAAGTTACCATCATAAAGGAACGAAGTGGATAATGAGTAGTAATATCCGAGCAACCATTTAATTTTTTTTATCGATCATACAATTATTTCCTTTAAGACTAACTTATAATCAAAATTCTTATTATCGAATGTTTGTCAACTTTGATTTACGTAGAACCGGTACCCACGACACTATCGGTTCTAAAATGAGATTCCATTAAAGCTCAGAATAAACCTCCCTTTAGATTCATACAGTGGTTAAAACTGTGATCTTTCTTTTATTTTAGTGTCAAAAAACAAATACGGGAAATTTCACTGGCTAATTAGCTGACGGTTGTTGTTGAGAATCTCCTTTAGCCATTATTTCCGATCTAATTGAGGCTAAGGATTGGAGGCTAAGGATTGGTCGATTTGATATATCGCTAGTTTGTCTCTCCCGACTATCTCAAATTTTTGAAGGATGGTCTCAAACAATGTCTCTTCTTCTATTTGTTCACTTACAAACCATTGTAAGAAAGAGTATGTAGCACGATCTTTTTCTCTTTCGGCGATCTCTACTAGATTATTAATGAGTTTTGTAACAGTCTGTTCACTTTTTAAACCCGCCTGGAAAGTAGATTCTAGTGAATCGAAATTGCCTTGAGGCTTATCTGTTGCCGGAATTATCGCCTCTGCTCCCGCAGTATTGAGATAATGAACGAACTTAAGCATATGTGTATTCTCTTCAGTAGCTTGTTCAAAAAAGAATGTTGCACTTCCATCATATCCGGTTCTTTCACACCACGATCCGATTGCAACATATGCATGGGTTGCTGATGCCTCAGAAGCAATTTGATCATTAATTGCCTTTGCGATTTCCGATGAGATTCTCATAGTAACACTCTAAATATTCTCATATATCTATATTTTTGAAATTGAATTGACTTTATTTTGATATTCATCTGGTCTGTGCAAACAAAGTTGATAATCCTCTTTCATTTCCTGAAGCAGATTTATCAATTCAAGTTAGTCACTAGTTAAAGTATCAAATAAGTTTATTGAGATACGAAAATCAATTAAAAAGAAAGAGGAACAATTCGATCGGATTCATCACGCTGGACTGTCATGAAGAACATGCATAAACTTGCACAATTAATACTATCATAAACTATCAATTAGAAGATGCTACTGCCATTCAGGGCGTCATGATGATTTTTGTCCAAATATTGATCCGCCTTGATCGATTTTCTGTATTCCTACACTCTAAACTCCTGAAGATTCAGAAAATCTTCCTGCACCAGAAATAATTGTGGGAGAGATTGTAGAAAATCTAGAATCTGCTTTAGAACAATTTGGCGAAATACAAGAATCTTTGAAAGTAAAATAATATCGCTATAATATCACTCTAATAATAATCACGTCGTAATATAGACAAATAATCTATTCCATTCTTGTAGTTCATCAATAATCTGTCGATTCTTGAAATTCATCAATTTACACTAACTCTCAAATATTAGACAATATGCAAGTTTGCGTTAATAAAAAATGGAATTATTTCACAGATAACTTAGGTAAGGCAAGTTCTTATATTTAGTAAGCATGGATTTGATTAGGTTCAATAGCCGGTGGGATTCTGTCTGTCTGCATTCGCTTCTACTCCCACCGGTTAGTAAATTTATTTAAATTTTATTGCCAATGAATGAGTGACGTAGAGGTACTTCAGATCCACCATACGCTCGCTGGTAGGATTATTTTCGGTTGTTAACGTATACGGGCTCTAATCCTGGTGGTGTACTTTAAACATTTGGAAAATTAAAAAACTTAACTAGAGTAAGGCCGTTACAGCATTTAGTTGGAGCAGTGTTTAGGATGCTAGTAGTGGTAGAGAACTAGTGACTACTGATAATAGCATAGTGAGTATCGTAGACGATGATAAAGATATCACTAAACTTTTTCAAGGGGCTTTACGCACTGCTAGACGAATTAGGATACTTACTTTTACAGATCCGATTTTAGCGCTCGAGCATTTTCTTGTTAATGATCATAGTTATGCAGTTGTAATATGCGATTCCAAAATGCCTGCCTTGTCCGCTTAATGATTCTATTATATTAGTTTAAAGGATTCCTCTTGCTTACATGTTTCTGAGGATTGTATTTTCATATTTTGTCTCCTTGACATTTGTAAATAAGCAAATACTCAAAATTTAACCTTATATTAAGTCTATACAACTACACATGTAAGTATGTTAACACCTAAAATTCGACATGAGGAAGACATGAGAGAAGTTGAGATTATTAAATTCATCAAACAAAATCCTGGAAGTACAACAAATCAAGTAGTCAAATACATGGACAAGAATGGATCTTCAAAAATAACTACTCTCAAAACAATTAATGATCTTATAGAAGGTAAGAGAGTTAGAGATGAACATGATAAACCCAATGGTTTTCACAAATTATTTTACGATGATAATAATGATTTTGATTTAATAAATAACCAACTAACAAAGATAGAAAAAATCGTTGATATTATGGACAAACCTTTAAAAAAAATACAACGACTACTTGAAGACCAACAAAAAGAATTGTTACGATTAACGGATCTGAAAGTATCACCTGAACAAAGAAGAAAATTTGTTTCTGAGGAATTGTATAGTTTACAAATCGATTATCAATTTACATATTTGCATATGATAGATATCATGTTTCATGTTCTGTCACTTCATATAGATGAGAGAATTAACTCTGATAAGGATTTACAGATACTTTATACAAAAATTATTAAATTAATGCGAAAGGTGTCTAAACAGTTCCCAAGGAATGCGAAGGTTACCTTAGATGGAATTATAAATTATTTAGGTGAGTTTATTTCGAAAAAGGATATTAGAGTTTATGCGCAGAAACATAATATAAATATTAATTTGATAAATGACGTAATAGATATAGTAGAGAATTTTAAAAATGAGTTTCTTGCAAAGGAACAATAATTGTGGCATGTAGGACCGCTATGGCTCCAACCTTCTACTATAACTTCAAGTTCCCTGTAGCGAATACATAATGACATCCAATCATGAAAGCATATACATTACATGATAACGTCGGTAGAACACTCATATCACTAGTGATATTCTTGAAATTACAGGGAAATAACCTACTTGAGAATGTGATATTATATTATATCGGGTTCGGTGGAACTAATAACGGTAGCACTCTAATATGTGAACCCACTAGTTATACTTGGGATTCATATAACTAAATTTATTTTATAGAATATATCAGGATCCTACTAGAATGCTTTTGATTTCGGCTTCTAAGAGGTACTTTTTATGATATAACTACTTATGGCTAACTTTAATTGGCATACTTTGGCGAACTATCTTCAATTGCTTTAGCACATTTATCACAATATTTCTCAATTATTACCGCTCCCTCAGTATCGTACTTGACCAAGTTGGTTGCAGGTTCTCCGCATCCAACACAGAATCTTGAATTCTTTTCATTGCTTGATGTAAATGGCTCAATACTTTTCAGTGTCTTTTCTAACAAATTAGATTTTCTCTAATTATGTAGAGGGACTGTACATAATAAACTATAGTAAGTTATGCAAGCATTCACTTTCATGTCCGATTGGCTTTAATAGCACGTTCAGTCCCTCCTCCCGGGGTACCTCCGACTTCAGTTTCTACAACAACTGGCCGTTTGTGAATCAAATTTGACGTGATTTTTAGACCCAATTATAAGTCATATCTGGTTTATAATCTGAGTTCGGTTAGAGCCATATGGAATTTCATACCAGTCCGGTAACAGAGCTACTAGAGCTATGGGGTTGGTCGTTATAGTAACGCTAGCAGTTCTATCAATAGACTCAGAATAATACTAGATTAACTTAGCTTTAAAGTTTACCTTGATTTAACAGTCCAGTTGGTGATTCTAGTAACCCCAGTTCTATCAGTGCACCACAATAATAGTAGATTATGTTGGCCATAAATTTTTGATATAGTCATAGTCGATTTTGTATAATATGGCACCATCATCCTCAAGTTTTACTGACATCCAAGCTCTAGAAAATGTCAAAGATTTGACGAAAAATTATAATTATTTTAGTCGGATTTATTATATCTTTGGTAGTATCGGCAGGGGCGCTAACATACTCACTTGCAAAAGCACAAAGA
>VBPR01000213.1:17479-19847 GCA_005877345.1 Nitrososphaerota archaeon | reverse complement strand
CGCTTAAATTCTTTTCCTAGCAACTTTTGATACATGACAAATGATTCTAACATGTTATCTGATAATCTAAGATCTGTACCTGATTCATAGTAATCCAAATAAGAATTCTTTCTGAAAACTCTATGTGCTAATTCATTTGGATCAACATCAAGATAAAATACTATATCCGGCCTCAGGGCAAAACCATACAGATTATGAGACCATGATCTACTTATTCCGCGTACCGCCTCCCTTGCCATTAGCGTATAGATGTATCTATCGGAAAGAACAACGTAACCTGACCTTAATCCAGGAATGATCTTGTTTTCTAATTGATCTGCAAAATCTGCTGCATAAAATAAACTTATGGTCTTTCTTCCCAGTACAAAATTTCTCTTAGCTTCTAAAATTCCTTCTCCTATTAGTTCAGATCGTCTGAGCCCAGCATTGAGCACTGCATGACCATCAGCTTCAAGTTTTGATGTTAATAATTGAATTTGGGTGCTTCTACCTGATGCATCTGGACCCTCAATTACAATAAATCTTCCTTTAATTTCGATATCCTCTAAATAGGGAATAGCATGTCCATAAAAGATTCCCTTTCTAATCTTCTTACCTTGAAGTGATTTTATTGATCTGATATTCAGGGCGTTGTAGACCTCCTAATATTTTCAGTTTATCCAAAGGTAAAAGCTTCATTACAGTTGATCTCAGAAATTTTTGTGACTCTTCTATCTCCATCGTTGCATCCACGATAGTAAAGTTCTCCGATAACGATAATGATTCATATTGCTCAATAATTCTGCTTTGAAAGATCCTGTAACTCTCATAAGGATCATTACTCAAGTTTAAGTCCATACCAGCTTCATAATACTTTAGCCTGGGTCTTCCGGAGAGTATTCTATCTACTGCTATATCTATGGGTACCTTAAAGTAGAACACAATCTCTGGTTTCATTGCAAATTCGTATATTTTTTTGACCCAATTTGGATTGCATCCCCTAACGATGTCTCTGGCATAAGCAGTGTATACGTATCTATCAGCGAGAACTACATATCCAGCATGTAGCAGTGGAAGAATGTTCCTCTCATATCTGTCAGCAAAATCAGTGGCATGTAATAAAGAAAAGGTAATTGGTGTTAATCTTCCACTTTTCTTTCCCTTTTTTGTAATTTGTTTCACCGTCTCTGACGAATTCCATTCTGTGAAAAATACCGGTACATTCCTTGAAATGAGCCATTTCTCTAGTAATCTAAGCTGAGTAGATTTTCCAGACCCGTCTATACCCTCAACAACTATAAGCCTACCTGGTATAGGAATCCTTTTTTCAATCTTATTCTTGCGGTTTGTCATAAATATCAAGTCTGAGATTTTATCGAAATAATTTTATTAGTTGAACCGTTTACTCGAATAATCCTGTTTCGTATATCGTACTGTATTGGAATTTCAAAGACTGTACTAGCTTTTTCGATAACTTGTTTTAGTAAAGTTGTAGGAAATAATTTCTGTATTGGGATTATGGTAATAATCATTTTTTGATTTTCTGTTAATCTTATTCCAATCTGTGATCCAGTCTTTATAATTATTGTTGCTAGGTTGAGAAGTATAGCTATTTTTTGGATAGACTTTAAATTCTGTGGTTTTAGTAGGTGACTATACTTGTAAAAGAGTTCCTGTGCAGTTCTCATTTTTTTAGAGTACACTATTGATAATGCAAGTATAACTTGTTCTCTATATGTGAGACTAGGATAATCTTCATCCAATAATCGGTAGAAAAGACCATAGTGCTTATTTGTCTCGGGTAGTCTTGATAAAGTATAAAGTGCATAGGATAGTATCTCAACTTCCCTTTCCTTTAACAATCTATAATAAATCATATCTTGCATCATATCGTCAAGCCCAAAATGTGAAATATCATGTTTGTTGCAATGATAAGAAAGTACTTTAAGATTCTGTTTTTGTAGACTTTCGATATTATGGTTTTCTAGTGTGTTGGGATTCTGAATAAATGAAGCGAGGATTCCTTCACGTATACCATAACCGCTTATTACGACCTCTTCAAAGTCGAATTTCTTCATCATACTTTGGATTACATAAATACCGGCAACAATGGTTTCAACTCTAGTAGAATCAAAGGATCCTCGACCATAAATTTCACTGGTTTTCAAGTAGCTTAGATCCCTACGCAAAGAATCAATGGCACTTAGTGTTAATCTATAGTTATGAATTTTTTCAAATGGAAATCCTGCACGCTTTTGATCATATCTTCCAAGGGCTCTCAATGTTCCACCGACGCCTACAAGTAGGGTATCTATTCCAATATCGTAGCCCCTTTTATTGGGAAGTGTGTCCACTATTTTTTGAGTCATATTATCGCAATCTTTTTTTG
>VBPR01000213.1:0-17425 GCA_005877345.1 Nitrososphaerota archaeon | reverse complement strand
AAATCTTCAGTGTAAACTATTTCCAAACTTCCTCCGCCAAGATCAAAGAACAGGCCATTTGGAACACAGGTCGATATGGAAGCTCCCAAGTACGAATAGTAAGCTTCTTCCTGTCCATTTAGCACCCTTACTCTTAATCCGGTCTTTTTAAAAACTTGATCTATGAAGTATTTACCATTTTTTGCTTCTCTGACAGCACTTGTACCTAGACAAATAACTTTATTTGCAGATTCAAGTCTAGCAATATCGCGATACAGGAGAAGAACGTCAATACTCTTGAGGATCGATTGTTCATTAAGACTGTCCGAATAAGCTAGTGATTCGCCAAGTCTAACTCTGCTGCTTTCTTGGTGAACACCTATGAATGAATTATCCCTTTTGATATCATAGATAACTAACTTGATTGTGTTAGAGCCAATGTCAATGATAGATATTTTCAATGATACTCCTTATACGTACGTTATGAATATGTATATATTTTTACTATGTGAGTATAGAAAAAGTAGATCATATAGATTCTATAAGAATTGACCTTTTCTAGATCTGAACAAGAAATAAACTAGGATAAATGGTAGCGAGGCAAGGATAAATGATTCTATAAAACCTAGGAGAGAGTGGATTGCTAGTTCAAGGCCAAGGTATAGAGTAATACCGGCAGGAATTAGACCCAGGATGATAAATCTATGACTTCTACTCTTGAATTTATGGAAACTTCCATAAGGGTACTGTAAATGATGATAAACTACCGGCATGACAAATAATGAAGCTGCAACGGTAATAGAATATAAAGCCGCTATCAGAGTTATCTTATCGATAAGTGCAAAATTAGCGGGTATATTTATGGCCATATTCAATAAAAATCCAAAGAGGATCCCAGAAAAGGTACTTAATAATGCACTCTCTTTTAGAATAGTATCATAGCGTTGAATGAGTTTATCATCTGTATCATGTGTATTATCATCATTCGCCAAACTAATTCTATACTTAATACAGTAATCCAAAGTTCATATAGATTACCATTGTGAATTTGCCATTTAACTAAATCCCAGGAATTAGATATGATCTTAAATAATCAATTTGATTTTAAGAACTTTTTGAATAACATTATGAATGCAGTTTCAAGAATGAAAACACACTTTTAAATGTGACATTGGAGCAGAATAACTAGGATTAAGACAAAGAGTGAGTGTATTAACCTAATGAAATGTGAGATTTGTGATACGAATGAAACTATACCTTTTAGATGCACTTATTGTGACAAATTGTTCTGTCAAATGCATAGAATTCCAATTAACCACTCATGTGTTTCTTTGAAAGATTACATTGACAAAAAAAATATGGTATATAATAATACAAAGAATTCAATTTTAGAAACTCTCATACTTAAAATAAAATTTTCTAAACTAGAGATACTTCACTTGTCTATTGCAACAATTTTAGTAACTGCTGTTGGGTTATCGTTAACCAGATATAGGGATATATCTTGGGAATTTTTGACTATTTTTGTTAGTGCCTTCCTTGTTCATGAGTTGGCTCATAAACTGTTAGCACAGTTTTATGGAAGCTGGGCGGAGTTTCGTACAAATACATATGGACTAATAGTAACTGCTTTTTCGGCAATACCGTTTATCCCATTCAAATTCATAGCACCCGGAGCTGTTGTAATAGATTTATCGGATAGAAGTAAGTTTGGGAGAGTTGCGTTTATTGGACCGCTTACTAATCTTGTTATGGGTTTTATATTTTTGATATTATTTTATCGAAATCCATTTGTTGATTACCTGTATATTGGAGCATTATTTAATTCATGGATCGCGTTATTTAATTTACTGCCATTTGGAAACCTAGACGGCCAGAAAATTTTTAGTTGGAATAAAATTGTATGGATCTTTATGATGGCTGGTACAATGGGATTATTTGTTTTAATTAATACCTAATTTAAATAAAAAAGTATTGACGATACTAGTTACCAGTACCGCCAGAATTGTTGTCGTTGCTGTTGCTGTTGCTATTGTCGTTGCTGTTGCTATTGTCGTTGCTGTTGGCGTTGTTGTTGCTATTGCTATTGTCGTTGCTGTTGGCGTTGTTGTTGCTATTGCTATTGCTATTGTCGTTGCTGTTGGCGTTGTTGTCGTTGGCGTTGTTGCTATTACTAGAAATTTGGTTTTGATAAAAGTTTGGATCCTCAGAACAGTGTACTATTTCCTGATCACCAAGCTTACTTCCTATTTTTCCTGCCAAGTCTATACACTTTTGGGTTGCCTCATCTGCCCCCTGATAAGCACCTGAATCTTTGAAAGCATTCAACGTTATGTCATCACTATCTACGACGTGGTTTTTTATGCTATGTACAAGGTTTTTGAGATCGTTATAGTCTATAGCCTTGTCCGAGTTATTAGAGGACTGATTATTATTATCCTGATTGTTTGATGACTGGGTATTTGCATTGTCTTGACTGCTAGTTGACTGGGTATTTGCATTATTATCCTGATTGTTTGATGACTGGGTATTTGCATTATTATCCTGATTGTTTGATGACTGGGTATTTGCATTGTTATCTTGACTGCTAGTTGACTGGGTATTTGCATTGTTATCTTGACTGCTAGTTGACTGGGTATTTGCATTGTTATCTTGACTGCTAGTTGACTGGGTATTATCGGAAGCTTGAGCATTACTAGTACTGGTATCTGCATTAGAAGTCTTTGGAGAATCGGAACTTGATCCACCATCGGCTCCATTCTGCATCGTTTTTGATACGAAGTCTTTGGCTTCATTTTCTGTGAACTTTCCGGTTTTCACAAGTTCATTAATCATATTGTTTTCTTTAACATCACCGGAAGTTGATTTAACATCTGAAGTTGTTGTACCATCGGTGCCAGTATCTGTAGATGTGCCAGTATCTGTAGATGTGCCAGTATCTGTAGATGTGCCAGTATCTGTAGATGTGCCAGTATCTGTAGATGTGCCGGTAGTAGTAGAAGTCTTACTAGTAGGAACGCTACTATTTGAGGAAAACTTGGTATTAAAAAAGTTCACATCGTCAACACAATGTACCACTTCTTTACTAACAAGACTTTTTCCTATTTTTGCCGCTAGGTTTATACAATCCTGCGTTTGTTTATCTGCATCATCATAAATCTTTGAGGCTTTCATCGATAAAAGAGGTATCTTCTCTATATTTGCATCACCTTTTTTTACAGCATCTGCAAACTCCTTGAGATTATCAAATTTATCCAATTTTTGTTCTTCTTTATGCAGTGCTTGTACTGGGATGTTATTGATGGCAATGGAAAAAACTCCGAGAGCTATAATCGTTCCCAATAGAAGAGATAGCTTAATCCTTGATTGTGTTCTTGTCATTATAACCAACTCTAAATTATCATAAATAAATCTTTTGAAATGTTTATATAAAATCTGAACATTTGTTTTTTTTGCTATTGTAATTATTTTTTCATGATTATCTAACCAATTTTAATATTTAGATGGCATTTCCTACGTGGATTTAAAAGATGAGATTAATTAATCATTACAATTGAAAAGCTTGAAACTAACTACATGTAACTGTAATTCGTAATAAATCGCTGATAATAAGATTATTCAAAGCTTTAATTATGATATTAACTCATGTCTTGTTCTTATCAGATTTTGAGGAATAGCTTTGAATTTTGTTTGGGATTTTCGTTTTATTAACCTCCAAGATTAGAAATCCAATTTTATAATTAATTATCAATTTTATGTGTATCTCTCCAAATCATGTGATTTTATTATTTTCCAAACATTGCATGTTAATGCAATTAATAGGATCGTAATCCTTAATGGTAATGTTAATAATTTCTAGAGATCTCAAATTCTGAATGAGTTGATATTTAGAAATATTATGGTTGTTTGCTTTATGATCTCTTGTTATGGAATATTGATGAAAGATAAACCGAACAAGTTACACTATTCGAAATAGGCTGAAATAAGTATTTACAATTATATTTTAGAAAAGAAACCAAATATATATTGGTGCCAACGTGCAGTATCTGTCTGGGTTTATTTAATATATATAAAAAAATAATTTTATAGCATAATAAAACATTACAATATTTTCGAAACAATAATCACATGAAGTAATAATGTTAATAATGTTGACGCAGCTTAACACCGCTAGTGATATTCTACAAATTGCAGAAACCAGTATTATGATTTACAATTTAAGCAATATCCTCTATTTGAAATATTATCTTGCCAACCTGATATTAACGACGGACAAGTTTGTTACTAGGGTCTTAACTGTTCCCTCAATGACATCATATCCACAAGATTCCAAAGCTCTATGACTTTTGCATTACTAAAAGAAAATTCTGTGAAGCCATTGACTTTGAATTGTCTTCCCGTTGGCTGAAGATCTGCAAAATCACCTTTGTGTGTGCCGGTTAGGTAATACCTGCATACAACCTTGTTTCCTTCAATAATGATATCTTCAAAGGTAATTCTTATATCAGGAAATGCCTTCCACAGGAGATAAATGAACTGTTTGAAACCTTCCTTATTGGTTGGAAGATTTGGAGGGAAACCATGAATTTTCAAGGAATCATCATAAAAATCAAAATATAATGATTCTCTTTTCTGCGGATCGTTGAAAGCTCCTTCCAATTTTCGGACAACTTCTCTTAAAGCTTCAAGTGTTGACAATATAGAGCAGTGTAAGATCTATTTTAATAAGTTTTTCCCATTGTGGTGAGAGTTAAATTTTGAATTTATACGGGTTCTGTTGATTGGTATATATTTCGATCGAATCTAGGATTGTGACCTCAAATGAGACACTTACATGAGCAATTATTACCTTAACCAACCTTAATTTGCAAAATTTGTCATGTCCGTTTAGCCGAAGGTTCTAACTGTAGAATGGTTTTACTTTATCATCCTTAGTAGTAAAAGATATTACATCTTCCTAATTTTCCTGTCATTACGAAAAACCTATCTGTAAATTAGTGGAAAAATTTGCTAGACCATTAAGGTTAAGGTCAGATAATTCCTTTTAGGTTTTACTGTCCTTACGTTTTTGATATTTAATTGCTTCATTGAACAGCCATTCAAATTCCTGTCCTACTTCACTTCTTTCCGGCTTTTCAATTCTCTCTTTATATATAAAGTGTTTAAGTAATTTCCATGTGGATAAATGGAAGCTTCCTACTTGCATCTACATAAATAGGTCCTAAAGATAGAAATATTCTTAAGGCATTCTTATGCTCTTTATAAAACGTCATAAAGATGAGGTAAATCTGCCGATGACCGCTGGTCGGTTGCCTCCATCTCCACTGATCGGCGCAATCGGACGGGCATGCCTTATCTTTATGACAATATTGCTATAGTTACGAGGAAGTATGATATACTCAAGCTTAAAGCTTTCTATCCCTTTACAATTAGTAATTTTATTTTTCTTTTTAAAATCAATAGGTGCTATAATGCATACCTTTTCTGAGTCCTGGCAAGTCGTTGGAATTTACAAGATGTAAGGTCACTTTCGGTGCTTAATTCGAAATGATTAGTTTTTTATAATATCTTGATATGTGAAAATAATGGTATTGACAATTGAATCAGAAAGGTTATCAATGATTGAGAGCCCTAGAGCATTATCACAAGAAAATAAGGAAACTTGAGTTAGAACCAGATATTGTAAAGGGTAATGATTTGATCAAAAAAGACCTACAATAAATAGAGGTTATCAAACAGGTCAAACAGTTATTTTCAATTCCAAACACCAGATATGTCATACAAAAGGATTATTTACTACTTTTTTGTTCTGCTCTAGAAAACTATAGAGATGACTTAACATCAACCAAGTTAGCACAAACAGAAAAGTTGGTAAAACCAGAACTTGAATTTAAAAATGTAAATAATGAACTTGATCTATTAAAAGATACGTTAGAAGAACTATGTAAGTCCAATAAACTAGGTCCTGTTGAAGTAACGGATGATTCGCTTACTTTATTTCCTTGGTAGTTGTAAAATGATCCCTTATCTCATTGCCTTTATTATCAAAAAAAGTTCCAGTCAATGTCGTGTGAGGATTACCGTTATCCAGTTCTATATTTAAAAATCCAAATTTATTGAATTGTGTAGCCACGTAAGGAGCCTGTCCATCTAAAGCATAGAAACTTTGGCCTCCGGTTCCAACTATTGCAAATATAGCGCCATTGGTAGGATCATTATATCCAGCAGTAGTTTGATTTTTTATGGTTGGTTCTGAACTATCATGAGGATTATAGGTTATTGGATATCTTCTCTGATAGTGGTTATGTGCCTGCAAAACTAAATCAACGCCGTATTTATCAAAGAGTGGATGACAAAGGTCCCTTAGAGATTTTTCAGATTTGTGTGTCGTTGAAGTATAAAATGGTCGGTTGCTAGTGATTATTATCCAATTAACGTCTTTGATCTTAGAAGTCTGTTCTAGATCCTGTTTTACAAATTCGTACTGCCCAGAGCCTTGTACAAATTAGATTCTGAATCCGTGACTATGAAATGAACTTTACTATAATCAAGAGAATAGTATGGTCAATTGCTGGCCACCAAATATCACTGGTGATATTCTAGAAAGATTGGATTCCTCCACTTTTATCTTTATAGTTTGTTTTGACTAATTTTGGATGATGTATTCTAGTATTGAGAGCCAAGGACAACTCAATGTTCTTGAAATTATGCACAAACTATCTAGAGATATATAACCATTTTATGGATTAACCTAGAATATCTAAAAAACCTTATATATTTTGTTGGTCAATAATATTATACCTAAACACCAACTGGGAATATTGGTTGTTTCTTGTTCAGCATCCGAAATTCCCAGTTGTTTTATGTTTTCTGTATCAATTTCTTCACTATTTTAATTTTAAAACAAAAGATATCCAAAAGCTTACACAACAATAATCCTAGAAAGTTAATGTGAATTATATCACTAGCGATATTCTAGACATTATAATAGGAAATTTAGGTGACCATTCTTCGGAAAGTTAAATTTATTCTTGGTAGAGTGATTTTCTTAGATTTAGGTAGACTGTGTAACCAGTTTTTTTGTGTTACTTCCTTCATTAACAGTAAACTACCGTGTTCAAGTAATAATGAAATTATTTTCTTATTTTGTTTGTGCTTAAAGGAGAATTTCCGCTCTGCTCCAAAACTTATTGAAGCTATAGTGCTATTTTCTTCAATTGATTTTTCATCATCACTATGCCATCCCATACCTTGGTTGCCATCATGATACAAGTTCAATAAGCAGGAATTAAATTTTGTATTCGAAAGATTCTCGACAAGGTGTTTAAGATTTATGAGTTCTCTAGTCCATGGCAATGCTCTCTTTATAGTATTTGAATAAATATACACATAGTTAGAATCACCATACCAGGCAGTTTTTCTTTTCGTAACTATATGTTTTCCAAATACTACTAGCTCCTCATTCTTCCATGGGATATTTTGTAATAATGAATGAAAATATCCGTTAGCCTCATCAGATGTCAAGAACTTGCCGTAGTAAATTGCGACACCATCCATACTTAGAAGATTAGTAAGATAGCTTTCTATATACAAAATACAAAATTTCTCCTTTACTCATATTCTACTCATATTCTATCATGAGAGATGTTTAAAATGTATTCTTACAATGTTTTTGAAACAATTAACGTTATTGTAGTTAGTACTTTCTTCATTTTTCTAAACTTTAATTCCTCCTCGGTTGAAGCAGATAATCTAACAACTATATCGTAAACACCAGATACTGGGGAAACTTCCTGAACACCATCAATTTTCTCCAAATCTTCAACTACTTTTTCTGATGAAGCAAGATCACAACAAATCAATACATATGCATTAACCATGGTTATACTATAATATTGTAGGTTTAAATAAATACAACACTATTAGTCCATATCACTAGTGATATATGCAAAGATATTTGGGGACAAGTGGTATTTGGAGATTTAAGTCTCGCTTTATAAGTAATAATGGAAATTATTAAATGAAAATTTATGATTATTGTCTCCTGACCTTGATATTGAATATTTTATAAAAGATTGTAGGAGTATCTATTGAGGTATGACAGATGAATTGGAAGCAAAGTACAAAAGTTTTATTGAAGAAATGAATGCCGTAGAAGTTCGGAAAACGGTAAATGAAAAAACTATTGCGATTTTAGTTTTTGGTGCATGTGAAAATCACGGAGATCATATGCCATTTGGATCCGATTTTATTTTCCCGACGGAAATTGCAAAAAGACTTGCTACCAAGGTCAATAATGTTATTGTTCTTCCTGCAATTCCATACGGAGTCAGTTTACATCATGACCAATTTCAGATGACTATGAGTATTAATCCAGAAACCCTGGTAGGTATAATTTCAGATCTTCTTTCAAGTCTTATTCAGAATAAGATAAGACGTGTGCTCATAATAAATGGTCATGATGGAAATATTGGACCAATTGAGATTGCAGCCAGATCTATAAAAAACAAACATCCTGAGATGACAATAGCATGTCTGGAATCGTGGTGGATTCTGGTAGGCCAATTAAAAAAGGATCTTTTTGAAGTTTGGAGTGGACTTGGTCATGGTGGTGAAGCAGAAACCTCTGCGATTCTTGCAATTCGCCCAGATTTAGTAAACATGGAGTCTGCACCAAATGAGGTTATTCCAAAATTACCTGAAAACATCAGAATATTTTGGAAATTTGACGAATTAACTTCGACTGGAGCCACCGGTGCTCCTCAAAAAGCTAGTATCGAAAAGGGTAATGAAATTCTACAAATGCTAGAGGATCTCTTGATTTCATTCATAAAAGAAATGGAGTTGTCTGATTGGAAATATGGCCTGTACTTGAAATAACGATTTTTCCTATGGCCCATTATTGATAGCGAATTGTGATTATGTTGATATTAACATCAGAATATCTATTATTTTGATACTTCGAAATAACCATCTACAAGAATTACTTTAAGGTATACAATGAGAAATCACATTCTTCACAAAGATAATACAGACTATCAAAGTCCGAGCATAAGGTCATAATGTTATAGCACCTTGGACATTCGATTTCATGCTCAATAGTATCGCTGATTTTTCTCTCAGTTTCGTGTTCATTTCCGGCTCTAACAACATATTGTGATTCCAATTCTGTTTTATTCATTCGTTTATTTCTCATTGAAACTTTGTGGGTAGACATTTGTGACAGTTCAAAATTATGATTTATAAAATATGTATAACTTGACCGAGAGGGGGAGGATGAATCTTCTTCCTTTCCATCCATAAACTTGCTATAAGATAAAGAAAATTGAATTGAATGTACTAAAAAACAAAATAAAATATAATTGAATTCATAATTGAATTCATTTGACATTAAGGGATGATGCAATTAGCCTTCATAGAATGTTGAAGGGAAAGATCGAAATTCGAAGTAGGGTTTCTTTAGACAATGCGTCTGAAGAAAAGGGAACACTAGGACTAATTTATACTCCGGGTGTAGCATATGTAGCCTTAGAAATTAGTAATCATAAAAAATTAGCTTATGATTATACATCGAAATGGAATAATGTAGCAATAGTATGTGATGGGACGAGAGTTCTTGGATTGGGCAGCATTGGCCCAGAAGGTGCCCTGCCAATAATGGAGGGAAAATCTGTCTTATTCAAAGCGTTAGGAGATATAAATGCAATTCCACTATGCATTAACACGCAAGACAAAGAAGAGATAATCAGATTTGTTAAAATAATAGAACCAAATTTCGGTGCAATAAATATAGAGGATATCGAATCACCAAAAGTGCTGGAGATAGTTGAAAGATTAAGTAAGGAAGTATCAATACCTATCTTTCACGATGATCAACATGGAACTGCCATAATTACTCTTGCAGCACTGCTAAATGCACTCAAGTTGGTAAAAAAAGAACTAGAAAAAGTACGTGTTGTCATATCAGGTTCGGGATCAGCAGGGTATGGAATCTTCAAGATTCTGCAGACGGCAGGATGTAAAGACATTATTGTTACTGATACTAAAGGTGCTATATATGACGGAAGGGTGGATATTAACGATCGCAATCCGTACAAGAAAGAGATATCCATTAACACAAATATTAGAAAGTTAAGTGGAACTTTACAAGACGTAATTAGTGAATCAGATGTATTTATTGGTGTTTCTGGAAAGACAGACATTTTGAATAAACAAATGATAAAATCGATGAATCAAGACTCAATAATATTTGCCCTAAGTAATCCGGATCCTGAAATACTTCCTAATTATGCGTTAGAATATGGAGCAAGAATTGTTGCAACAGGCAGATCTGATTTTCCTAATCAGATAAACAATGCGGTAGTGTTTCCATCAATATTCAGAGCGTTACTAGATCTTAGAGCGAATAATCTAAGTGAGTTTATGCTTGTATCTGTAGCATATGCTATTGCAAGTATAGTTCAAGAGGTTCATCTTAAAGATGATTACATAATTCCAAAAGTTGATGATCCCAGAATTCTCCCCATTGTTACTAAAACTATAAAGGAAGTACTTGGTGCACATGTTAGAAACAAAGATAATTCTACAGATAATATGAAGAATTAGTTGTAATAATTGCAAATTTGTTACATGAGTGGTAATTCGTCTCGGAAACTTTTGGGTCAATTGACAATATGCATCTATCACAACTGACAATATGCATCTATCATTTAATTATCCTCCGAAATGTATATCGCTGTAAAATTATTGTAAATTTAATGTAATAACACTATCTTGGTTATTTATTGATTCATAAAACGTTACCTAAACTAAATGCCATAATGACAACAGCAATTGTCATGATTGCAAAAGTAGTCCAACCAACTATGTTAGAGTATCGACCATTGATTCTATCTTTTAATATTTTTTTATCATTAGCAATCCTCATTACCAAAAAAAGAATAGGAACTGTTACAACTGCATTGATTACGGCGGCCAGTATCAAAGCTTGAATGGGATTAATATTGGAGAATGTGATACAGACACCAATCAAAGTAGAGGCTACAATTATCAAGTAGAATGATTTGGCTTGCCTAAATTTCTTTTCTAACCCTTCCTTCCATCCAAAAGTATCACATACTGCAAACGCCGATGATGCAGCCAAGACAGGTATTGCCAGTAATCCTGTTCCGATGATTCCAAGTGCGAATATTACTTTTGCTATTTCACCTGCCTGAGGAAAGGTTTTGACTAGTGGTTCAAGAGCAAGTGCTGCTTGATCTGCTGTTTGAACATCATTTACACCATTTGTGTAAAGACTACCGGCACTAGTTACTATTATGCTCCACATAATGAATAGTGAAAAGAATAGGCCTATCCATATGTCCTTTTTCATTAACTTGATTTCTTTTCGAGTTACATTGGGCCTGCCTGCTCCTATCTCCTTTATCTTGTGTCTTGATACATCTTCTTCAGCTTCTTCGGATGTCTGCCAGAAAAGAAGGTAAGGTGATATAGTTGTACCGATAACAGCCACAAACATCACTGCAAAATCAGTGGTAAAACTCATTTGAGGAATTATAGTTGCAAGAAAAATTTCTATTGCATTACCTCCTACAATTATTGCTGTTATGACATATGCAAAAAGTGAAAGTACCAAATACTTTAGTACTGTGACATACTTGTCATAAGGAATCATAATCTCTGAAGCTATTATAATACCTGAAAAAAGCAAGGATGTAACGACAACTGGGACTTGAGGAAGCAAGATCTTAATTGATGCAGACATGGCACCTAGGTCAGCTCCAATATTAATTGTGTTTGCAATTATAAGAAGAGTTGAGATTGGATAAACAATATTGGTAGAATATTTGTTCTTTATGAGAGCAGCCAAACCATTTCCACTTAGAAGACCAATTCTGGCACACATTTCTTGAATGACAGTTATCATTGGTAATAGGTATAAAGCCATCCACAACATCCCAAGACCAAACTTTGCGCCAGCTTGAGAATATGTTGCTATACCCGATGGATCATCGTCTGAAGCACCGGTTATTACTCCAGGACCTAACGATTTTAGTGCATCGGGGATTGACTGTAAACGGAATTTCTTGATTGGTGAATTAGAATTTTTTTTAACTTTCTTTCTTTCTCCCAATTCAGGAACGATTTACTTTGTCATCACATGTATTTAGTATTTGTTACGAACTAGTTCAATGTGTCTGTGAGGCTGGTTGTAGACGTTCTCTACATAAAAATTTTTTTAATTATGGTTATTGCTATTTAATAATATGATTATTCTGCATTCGAACTGTCATCTATCATTAAGGTTCTGTATCATCTTATTTATATTGTACCAACTACTTAATTCTGTATTATTCCAATCTTCAAAGTGAATTACTTTAGAAAGTATCGTTCTTTTCAACCAACCAACTCTTTCTAAATCTGGTCTATCTTCAAATTTATTGACATATCCCAGACAAAG
This sequence comes from Nitrososphaerota archaeon, assembly GCA_005877345.1. GTDB lineage: Archaea > Thermoproteota > Nitrososphaeria > Nitrososphaerales > Nitrososphaeraceae > TA-21. The sequence continues at coordinate 4,983 of VBPR01000213.1, read as the reverse complement.
GTACGCTATTGGCTTAACATGGTTGGGTATTCCCAAAATCTTGCGTAAATCATCAATTGAGAGTATGCTTACCCATCCTACTCCTACCCCTTCAGCCCTGGCTGTTAACCATAGGTTTTGTATAGCACAACAAACGCTGTATTCGCCTGTTTCTGGTATTGAAGTCCTCCCTAAAATAAAAGGCCCAAACCTTTCAGGATCGTATGTCACACATATATTAATATCAGATTCTAGAATGCCCTCTAATTTTAATTTAATATATTTATCTTGCTTATCTAAATCATTATCAAGCAAGGAAATAGATTTTTCTCGTTCGACACTAAAGGAATTCTTAACTTTTAATCTTGTAGCTTTACTCTTTATTATAATAAAATCCCAGGGCTGTGAGTAGCCAACTGATGGTGCATGATGAGCTGCATTTAGAATTTTTACAAGCACATCATCCGGAATCTTTTTGTCGATAAAATGAGATCTAACATCTCTGCGAGAAAAGACGGCCTTGTAGAGACCGTCTTTTTCAGTAGATGTAAAAGAATCAAGATCGGTGGACATTTTACTACCGTCAGATTGTAGTGATGATTATATGTTTCATTGTAATCGCAGTATAGTAGGAAACATAAGGCATAAAAATATAATCACCAAAAAATTCAGCATTACCTTATTAATAAAACGGCACAGGGCGAGTGATGCATAATCTTACTTGAGACGCTGCCAAGTATTAACTCCTTAAACTTTCCTAGTCCTCGACTTCCCATGATTACAAGGTCAAATTTCTCTTTTTTGTTATAATCCAAAATTGCAGGAGCAGGATTACCCTGAAGAAGAAAGGTTTTGATAGTTAATCCTTTTTGATTGGCTATATCTGTACATTTCAAAAGTATATCTTGATTTTCTTTTTTGTAGGCTTCTAGTAGTTCGTTTAACATTTTCTCCGATCCAATGTGTGTTATAGGAACTTCTTCCATCACATGAATTACAGTAATATTTGAACCTAATTTTTCTGAAAGAAGTAGTGCTGCATCTAAAGCTCTGTAAGAATTATCCGAACCGTCAATAGGTATCAGTATATTCGTAAACAATTAAGATCAATAATTTGCCTGTGTCTAATAAATGTGATACCTATTGCCATTATGATCTGAATTTTATAATTAAACCTTCTATACTGTGTGTTGGTAAGTTTATAATCATAGATATAGAAGGAAATTAAAAAAAAGTAGAGGGATTTCTGGATCTTAACTTTTATACCCGTAATCAGAGTCTTTAAAGCAATGAAGTACTTCATAATCTGCTAGATTATTTGAAAGGTCTTGTCTTTTTTCTATACATTTTTTTGTTTCACTATCTTCTTGTTTGAAAATTTTCGAATTTTTGAAATCTTTCCAATTCATACTATCATCACTTGCCTTACCCTTATCTATTTTCTTTACAAGTTGCTCCATGGTGGTATCCCCAGCCCAAATACTTTTAGCGGCATATACCTGACCATCGGTTGCATGTAATAAGACTCCAAACGTCAAAGTCAACATCGATGCCAGAAGAAAGATGGTTTTCACTGGTTGTTTCTTGTTCATTAGTTCTACCGTAAATTGGTCGTAAATAAATTAATATATTACAATAATTCTATAATAGGACCTTTATTGGTATAATAACTAATAAACTACATGTTTGTTAATATGTTTTTTTTATCTAATTCATTTTTTTTTGAAATACTATCTAAATTTAACTTACGTTTAATATGGAATAGTTTATTTCCAATTATAGAAATTAAGCTAATCTAATAAATATTGAAATATAATTTAGGTTTTCAAAGCTACTTTGGTTAATAAAGTTATACATCACGTAATAAATATTAGAACACGCAAACTTGGTGATAAAGCTTAATATTTATGCTTAATTTGCAAAGTCGCTCTTGCGTATTTAAAATATGTGTAAAAGCCTCTGACAAAACGTCGTGTTGGTAGATTAGATAATTATTGGTTTTATATCTTCAAGTTCTTATTTTTATATATTGGTAAGCATCTGTTGAATTTTCGAATGCGTACTGCACTTTTTGAAATTGTTCTCTAAATTTAGTCACATCGATGCGCACTCTTGTACTATCTGATTTGTCAATTACCACTTGTTTGATGAACGATGCTATCTCTTTCATCTCACTTTCTTTCATTCCTAATCTGGTTACTTCAGGTACTCCTATCCTTATTCCGCTTGGGTGCATAAAGTGTTTACCAGATTTGATATCGCCTGGCAACAATTGTCTGTTAAGAATAATGTTTGCTTTCTCTAATTCTTTTTCTACAGTCCCACCATCCCCAAACTTGGAAACATCTACAGCCATTTGATGTGATTCGGTATATCCGCGTTTCTCTCCTAAAACTGTAAAACCGAAACTAGCAAGTGATTCAGCAAGGGTTTTTGCATTTTTTACGACTTGTTTTGCATATTCCTTTCCAAATTCTAAGGACTCTGCCAAAGCTATAGCCTTACCCGCGACATGATGCAGATGATGACTGCTTGTATTTCCGGGAAAAATAGCTTTCTTTATGTTATCTGCATATCTTTCTAATGAGACGATAATTCCTCCTTGTGGACCCCAGAGAGTCTTGTGGGAGCTCATTGTCATAGAATCTGAGCCCTCTCTGATTGGATCTTGAAATTGTCCTCCTGCTATCAATCCTGCAACATGAGCTCCATCGTAATTTATGTAAATATTATTATCATGCATAAAACTTGCCAATTCTTTGACCGGATGAGGAAAAAGAAAAAGACTTCCTCCAAACATTGCTATTGCAGGTTTCTTGCCACTCGCAATCATTTCACTGACCTTTTTCTTGGTAGCGTCCACATCAATTGTCATATCTTCCTTTGAGAATGGATAATGTTCTATATTGAGCCCGTGCACTAGACCGGCTGTCCCAGAATGTTCCCTTTTACCATGAGAAATATGTCCTCCACTAGGAATGGATGCAGCTAGCATGTAGTCTCCCGGATTTGAAAAAGCGGAGTATATTGCAAGATTTGCAACAACACCCGAAGTAGCTCTACAATCAGCAAATTCAGATTTGAACACCTTTTTTGCTAATTCATTACAAATTATTTCTACTTCATCAATGTAGATACATCCAGCATAGACCCGTTCACCTGGCCAGCCCTCTGCGTACCTATTCCCAAAGTCTGATACTATAGCTTCTCTCACAGCAGGACTCGGAATATTTTCACTTGCAATTAAAGGAATAGAAGAGTTAAACCATTTATGATGGCTTTCAACAAGATCGAACACTTTATAATATGATTCTTTAGCGTTCATAGTGATGGTTATGTTGACTTTAAGATCCTAATTTAAAATATCGCTTGTTATGTCTTACAATTTATTTGCAAATTCACATTTGGCAAATGGTCATCATATTTGATTGTTATTTCACAACTTTTAATTTACTCAAGATTGGACTCATAGTGATGGACATCGATAAAAATGATCTAAAATGTGTCTTATGTGGTAACGAGTTAACCTTTAAGTACAAATCAATGGAAGAGTGGAAGATTTCAGGATATATTTGCGGTGTATGTTATGACAAGAAGTTATCGGAATTTTATATTTCTCCAGAACGTAAGGATGTTGTAAAAAGATAATATCTAAAGCAATAGACTACAATTTGAAGATAAATAACAAATAGAAAATCTGGTTTTGATACAAATAAAATATGAGTAAAGCAAAAAATCTAACGATACGACTTTTGTTTTCTGCGTCTTGCTCCAGATCCACCAAATTTCTTTGATTCTGTTTGTCTGGGGTCTCCCGATAAAAAGTGTCTATCAAATTCTGTAATTCTTTTGCGAATTTCTGTGCGCACGCTTTTTGCAAATGGGTGATCTTTCGGATCTCTTCCACCCTTTCCGGCACCCGTTAGTGCTCGACAGATAGCAACAGTACTTGCAAATGCCTGTCCCATGAAACCGCCTCCGTGCACCTTGACACTTATATCAACCTTATCCCTGTAATCACCTATCAATTTAAGGGGAACAAGTACTAATTCCCTTGCTACTTCAGAATTCAGTAATTCGGCCGGTATGTTGTTTATTTTAACTTTTCCAGTTCCCTTTGAAATTGTTGCCACAGCTCTACTTGATTTCCTTTGGCCTGGATAAAGATCTATTTTATTCATAAGTATCTAATCCATTCCAACCTATTTGTTTTGCTAATTCTCCAAGAGTTATAAAATATGATGGAGGTTTTCTAATTTTAGAATCTTCAAATGTTTCAAGCTTCGTATTCTTGAGAGCTGGTGGTATTGCGATATAGATTCTCAATCTCTTTAATGCGGTTATTCCACTAGATTTCCTTTTTGGTAACATACCTCTAACCATTTTTGTCAGGATTTTATCAGGCTTTCTTGGATGAAATGGACCATGAATGGGATTTGTGGCAGATGAAATTTCTAAAAATTCTTTATATATTTCGATGGTCTTGTACCTATTGCCTGAAATCATGCATTTTTCTGCATTTACTACTGTGACATGATGGCCTTTGAGTAAAAGTTTTGAAATATGGGAACACATCCTCCCTGCAATACAGTCCGTTGCATCAATAGTAATAATCTGAATAGGTTTTTGTGTTTGCTCAACAAGCTGTTTAACCAATTATTCTTACCCCCTTACCATCTGGGTATTTCTTTATCAAGCTATCAAGAGGAAGTATTTTTCCACCAGCGTCAAGTATCTTTCTTGTAGCTACTTCTGAAATAGTGAAACACCATACTGTTAACTTGTGACTTATTTCACCAGAGCCTAATATCTTCCCTGGTACTATAACAACTTCCTTATCCTTAGTAACGTGCGCCAATTCACCTATGTTAACTTCCCTTCTGTTAGATCTCGACCTAGAGAGCTCTTTTATTACTGCCTTCCATATTGGCACTTTATTTTTCTTTAGAGCATTCCTTAGAGTCCAAATCGTATTGTTTAAAGTATCAGGAAACATGAAATATT
>VBPR01000212.1 GCA_005877345.1 Nitrososphaerota archaeon | reverse complement strand
AATTTTTCTAGAACTTAAAATTCCATTATTGGTTTCATACTTGCTGTATCTTTAGAAATATTTTTAATTATTAGCAGCTATCTACCATGATTGAAATGTCAAATACAACTGCAAAAGCATTACTTGAGGATAGAATTGAGTTCAAATTCTATGCCGCCGAGAAACATTTGCAAATATTAAGCGATATGCAAGCTAAAGGAAGGACTCCTAATAATTCTGACGGTAGGATAGATTGGGAATTAGAAATAGAGGAGTTACTTTTCCATTTAATCGGCACTATGGATTGCCTTCTTATTAGAATTAATGAGAGATTAAAACTAGGACTTGAAATTCGTAAAGTAACCGCAATAAACGTTTGTAAGAAATTGCGTTTGAAAAAAAGAAATGACTTGATAAAGGAATTATGGGATTTGGTGAGTCCAAATAATCCCGTTCGCTCATGGTTGAAGATTCTGATTGACCTTAAAAATACCGGCATACATAGAAGCATTATCAATGTCAATTTTGCGGGAGGAAACACGCATATTACCTTTGTTGAGGATCCAAAATCTGATTTAGAAATAATACCATACTTGGATGATCGTATTCAAAGAATGAGGAATTTGATTGATAATATTATCAGCAAAGGACCATTGGTTAGAAGAAAATTTCCCCGCAAGAAGAGACGAATTAAATAATTACCTTTCTACCTTGAATTTTTCGTTACAGTAGTTACACTAGTTACACTTTTTCGAGACCTTAACTTCTATCCGGGAGTGCTATTACCTACTTCATTAGTATTCTTTTCATGATTTTTATTAAAATTTGCCAATAAAATATCGATATTTGCCATCATTTTTGCCTTTGTGTCTTCGTTCGAAGATGAGTGGATTGACTTGGAGCTGTAACTGGTGTAACTGGTGTAACTTTTACTGTTTCGGATACTATTTAAAATTTAGCCGGCATTTCATAGGTTGATTTAATTCTGTTCAGGTATTTTTAGGTGAATATATCCACATCAGGAAATGATAGAAATTACATCACAACGGTGTTTTTCATAGATATGAGTATTAAATATTGAAACGTTCTGACTAACTTGAGATATTATACACCAGTTCTAAAATTTAAAATAATGATCTTATAACTTTTTATGCCTTAATGTCTAACGCTTGATGAGGACTGTATATCATGATAATGGTGGAAGGTTTATGAACCTTATTTGCCGAATAAGAGCAGCAGATTAGTTGCGATAATAGACGATGAATTAGATATTACAGTGCTTTTCCGTGATGCTATACGAGGGATTAGAGGAATTTCAATATTTACATTTACAGATCCGATTTTAGCACTTGAGCATTTCAAAATTAACAGGAAAGATTACAGCCTTATAGTCTCTGACTTGAGAATGCCTGGTATTAACGGAATAGAATTGCTAAAGAGAATAAAAGAATTGAATCCTTTAGTCCGAACAGTTTTAATGACTGCGTTCGAATTTGACGATGAATTATTTCAAAAGAACGTTGAAAAGCAAATAATAAATGGCTTTCTTCAGAAACCCATAATGTTAGAAGATTTGGTTAAAGAAGTCGATAATCAACTACATCTTCACCAGTTACAAGTGCACAAAACTAGATTACAATGACTTTATCTTTATGATAATCAAAGATTTTTTCCTTTTGTTCATCTGTAAACATTAAATGAAAATCTAATTTGTGATACAAGCACAGTTGCGTCCAATTTTGGTTACAATAACCGTCATCTGATAAGCTTTCATACTTTAGGAGTTCATCGATATTCTTGGAATTATTATATAATGACATGTCTGCAATAACAACAAGATTCTTACCCTTATTGTAAGCCTGAATTTTATTTATGAACTCCTTCAGACCAAATGCAGCGGGCAATCCCAAATATGGGTTATCAACTACCTTGGCAAAATCTATCAGTATGAGAGAATTGTTTCGCTCAAACTTTCTTACATCTAATCCTTTTGTCAATAACTCTTGTCTCACACTATCAGTTGTATCATAATATGGAAGAAACAAAATCGCAACATTGCTGTCCTCGTCTATCAAACGGTGTATGTATTCAGCATAAACTTTTCTAATTGTTTCAATATTAGGATATAAAATAACGGAATGATAACCTATAGGTAATTTTTGTAATTCGAGGATTAAATTATTCGAGACTTCATTAATGTTGGAATAAAGGTCTTTAGGATATTCCACATAATCATATTGCTCTACATATCATATTAAAGTATGAATAGTTATAGATTCCAAGTTATCTAAAACTTACAAATTAACGTTTTAAACACAATAGAAATCTAGTTTTAATTGTAATATGCAAAATTAAGAAAACTAAAATTCTTAAATTGATTCCGCATTACTAGATAATTGCAAATAATTTAGTATAACCTTTCAGGTCGATGCAAGACATCAGGGAGATTATCTATTCTCTGAAACAACTTCACGAGTTAATAGCATGAACAACTTATCTGCGACGTTTTCAGGACTTATTGGCTTAAGAGTAAATTCATCTGCACCATAATCTAATATCTTAGTTTTGTCAGTATCTTCATCTGCTAAGACCAGTATTTTTGTGTCACCGTTACTTCTCTTTAGTTTAACAATTAACATAGCTCTTGCATCGAGTGCTATTTGTTGACTTACTATTACAACGTGTATCTTTTGGTTTCCCAATTTACTAATTTTTGATAAGCATTCTTCGGCTGAAGAGGTTTTATAGACCTCATAACATTTTAGCCATAATAAGCCTGCCAAGTTTGTAACGGCGTCATTATCCTCCAGGACTATCATTACCCGAGGTTTGTCCATGGGCATTGAATGTCTATACACGAAATCAAGTAATAAATGTAATGTAAGTCAAGGGCTAACTAAACTAAATCATTCCTAAACACTTATGTATTCATAAAATTTCAAAAACCAAACTGCCACAGCTCAAAATTCTAGTCAACTTTAAGATACAGATACTAAACTTATCTATTTTGGATTCGTGTGAAGAACAGGAAGATGGTGGATGATGCAGTTTCACGCTCGGAAGACCATCAATCACCCTCAACTTACATAGATGAAGTTAGAATTGTGCCGGGGATAGAAGTAAGATTGGGATATCTTATACAAGGTAAAGAAGGATTGAGACAAAAGGGAGTCGACAGCTTAATTGCTATCGATATGTTAAGCAAGTCCTATGAGAGTCAGTATGATATTGCAGTTGTAGTAGCCGCAGACAGAGACTTTCTTGATATTGTAAGAGCTGTTAGGAATTCAGGAAAACGAGTTTACGGAGCTTTTTTTAATAAAGATACCAGTGAAGAACTTAGGACAACATTTGATTCATCATTTATCTTTACCAAAGAGTGGTTACAAAACTACATCATGAAACCTATTATAGATGAAAATGACGCTAAGCAACTAATCCAGTAGATGTTAAAAAGCTCAAAAAAAGAACTATTACTTGGTTTACACAAGTATGATCTTTTCAGTTACTTCAAAACAGACACCTCTTTAGAAGATATAATCTCTCATTACTTGACAAAATGCAAGTCGGCTCAAAACCAAAGGAGATAATTCGTGTTATTTCTGAGGACTTGCTGGAAAAGTTCTCAAAACTAGAACTTGTTGAAAAGTATGACGTCTATCAGAAATTAATGACCTACTGGGAAGACACAATGCAAGATGATGCATATCTGATAACACAAAACGGATGGAATGTTACACTTTACTCCATCAAGGACAAGAAGGATAAAATAACAGGCTGGGACAGTGAGCTAATTCCAAAGAACATTGTAACTGAGAAATATTTTGCAAAACTAAAAACTAGAAATCAAAATTGTCAAATACATCAAACTCTTTATCATGATTCAATAACTCTGGTCGCTGATTGCATATTTTAAAAAGCATATCCTGAGAATCTAATGAATTTGCAAAAATTAACACTTTACAATCATCGACATCACGTGGTTTGTTTTTGTATATTTAATACAAGTTTGCCATCAACTAATTATTGACGTGTAAATACTTTTCAAGCATCTCTTCTATTCGTTTTAAACGTTTGGGCATAGTCAAATAATCGATTAGTGCACGTGGATCATGGAATTCAAATTCACCTATTTCTCTTGGTTTTGAAGCGTTAACCTTTGCAATTCCGTTATATGTGACCTGTCCATTTGTTTTGCAGAATGATCTTGCTATGGGATCATATGTAACCCACTCGCCACGGGATGACAATTCAAGTTTACCAACTAACAGACCAATTCTATCATTGAGGCTCTGTATTACATTTATGCATTCATAAACAAGTATGATATACAATTCGAATGGATCATCTCCATCAATAGGAGAAGGAATAACTTCTATTGTTGGATTCTTTCCCATATTTAATCTGACTTTCACGCTATCTATTTGTGAGGTATATTGAGTCCAGTTATGCATTTGAATTTTCTTCCAGTCAACTGCTATGGTAGGCATTTTAATTATAGGTGCTTTGAATTGAATATTTTCAGCTCTACAAATAGGAATTGAAGGATTGTTTTTGTTATACTGGTCGAGGAAATTTTTACCTGCTTGTGTTAGCTCAAGTACTTTGAATACATCCCTATTGGTCTCTAACAAATCCGGTATTCTTCGCCCTATTGATGTAATATGAAACATGAGATCTATATCATCAATTTCTATTTCTTCAATTTTAAGACCTGAATTTGGATTTGAGTGATTGTCGTCAATGTCATCATCAATGTCTCGAGCTTCTGAAATTGTCTTCCCCTCTGTATCGATTACCATTGGAGGTAGTGACTTCTTTCCTGCTGAAAGCGACAGGTTGTCGTTTACTCCTTGCTTTTTTGGTCTCCTTTTCTTCTTCCAATTATCAGGACAATATCTTTCAATATTTCTTCTTGAAATTAATCCTTGTGCAATTTCTTCGTTTAGAATATTTTTGATCTCTTCACAGATATCTTCTGGTCGTCCTTGAGTTTTTTCTAATTCCTTTCCAATCTTTAATACTATGTCTTTGCTTTTAGATCCTATTACTTTAAATTCCTTCTTCGCTTCTTCTATAACTAATTCAAGTTTTGAATTCATATGTTCTTTCCACATACTATTCATCACTGATTCCTTTTTGGTCCAGCTTAGTAATGATTAAACGACTATCTTCAATACTACACTGTAAAAAATCGGACTTGTCTATATCTAGTTCTGTGGCCACTTTTATAGGGAAAATTAGTGTAAAGCTTAATTCCCCCTTTAGCCATTTTACAAATATTTGTTCTTTCATTACAGTAAAGTATAAGTTAATATGATTTATCAAAAGTATGATCAATGATTTACCATGCATGGTAAAAAATTAAGAAAAACGCCGGGCTTCGAAGTTTTTTTCTCTACAAATGACGATGAATTATTAACAAATGGAGCAAATTTGACTAATGAAGGAAAGTTATACAGAGATATCTTGCGATTTTTTATAGAAAATAATTTTGGAATCTATTTTAAAGCTAGAGAATTAACAAAATGGTTGTTAAGTAATAATTATGAATTCATTAATGCCTATACTGGTTTTAATGATCGCACAAATATGACTAACAAAATTGAAAATAGATTAGAACGAGTGACGAAGTGTTTAAATTCCCTGATAGAAATGGATTTACTGCTCCATAGAGGAACAAAATCTACAAAGGGTGATTCTACAACAACTGAATACGCATTAAATGGTCTAGGACGTTTAATTGGTTTATTTCTAGAATCTCTAACTTCATCTAAGAAAATTGAAATCTATGAAAAGATTTTCAAAATATTTGAACTGTTCTTTTCTGATGATCCTTCGTCAATGGACAGATTTTGTTTAATTTATTTTAAGAATCTCAAGGAACATGGATTATTTGAGGAACACATTGATAATATTAAGAAATTTTTCTTTCTTTCTGATCTGTCGTGGCATGATGCCCTAAAATATTTAATATGTTTCCCTTGAGTTCTGATGAAAGCGGTAGGCAGAGATGGAATATTTGGAAACAAACTTTGGTTCAACTTGATCCTTTCACAAGGGTGTTATTCTTGTATCAGCTAAAACTTTATTTCGATCGTATGATGGAGCGACATGTAAAATCATTTCAAGGATACGAATTAGCTCGAATGATTAGCCTAAAAGAAGAATTGGACGAATTCATCATCATAGAAATGGAATGTAAAAAATGTAATATATATTTGGCCGCATTTGTTGACATATTATCATACCTTGATGCAATATATCTCAAGTCTGAAATGAAATTCTATAAATCTAAATCTCGGAAGCTAGTTGAATCAAAACCTTATTGTGAAAAATGCAATACAAAATTAGAATTTGAAAAGCTAATAATCTAGATGGTCTCAAAATGATAGTGAAGAAAATTATTTTCGATTTTTTAGAGCTCTTCAATATCTCTATATCTGCCATTACCTTATTTAGCTTGTCAGATAAAGTTGAAATGACATTATCCTGAATTTCATTCATTGTCAGTTTTTCTATATAAGTGTCATATGTTAGGATCATTCTACATTTATTACAGAATTTAGAGTCTGTCTTATTAGACTCGCTGCAGTTGGGACATACCTTTATCTAATGGCTCGTCATATTTCTTAACTCCATATAATTCCAGGAGGGTGTCGCTCGATTCGTTACCAAACCAGTGAATATAAATCTGTGGCATCTTGCTATTAATAGCCCATCCTGCATGCTGTCGCAAAACATGCTCCTTAAGGACCTTCGCCTTTTGTGTTAATGCCGAATGTCGGAGGATATATGGATTAAAGGGTTTTTTAATTAATTTTAAGAATTGCTCTTTATCTTGTCTTGGTACATTCGGATCCTCTAATAGAGATGGAAAAAATTTCTTCCTATAGTGTTCGTAAATCTCGTAGATAGCATATCGTGATAACTGTCTCCCAATTCTATTTCCAAGTCCACAAAATAAGATGGCAGAAGGGTTTCTCCCTTGAGGATCATCTTCAATCCAATCCTTCAGAAATGGAATTGAATTATACAGTGGAATAACCCTATTGCCAGTTTTGCCATTTACAATGACTTCAGCATACTGGTGATCCCCTGCCGTTTTGAAAACAACATCTTTAATCCTTAGTGCAAGTATCTCTTTCGGTCTGCAGCTAGTATCGACTGCCATTGCATGATAACATCTATCTCTTTTGTTGACAGAATATCGCAGGAATACAATATGATCTTCATCTGTCCACAAATCAAAACGTCGGTAAGACGATTTTTCTGTTCTTTTTAATGTCGGAATGTTACCTACAACAAGTGGCTTCTCTCTTTTTGATGGCTTCATATCACGATGATAAAGCCATTTGAAGAATCTTAAGAAGGTAATAAGTCTGTGATTGTAGGTAGAGACCCACCTGTGTAATCTGTCAGAAACTGCTGGCTTCCTAATAGTGTCAAGATACAGTAAAATATCCTCTCTGGTCATTTTTATGAATGGCTTATTAACCAGAAACGCAGAGAGAAGCTTTAGAGAGGTTATGACATCTCGTCGATGATTATCCGAAAGATTTGTCTCAATTCGCATTGAAGCAGTATAGTGTGCTACAATAACCGCATTTTCCCGTGATATTTTTGTCTTCAAATGGTCAAGGAAATAGGGTTCTAGTCCTTCAGTTGCAAGTTCTTGATCAAACAGCGAAGTTTCTAATGCAGTTGGAATCAATAGGTTTTGTATTGCGAATTAGTAACTAATAAAGTAATATTCATCCCTACATGATGTCCACATCATGGGGCTGACTTTCGGTATATCCTGCAGGAGTAATCTTTACAAATTCTGCATTATGTTGCATTTCAGATATGTTTCTAGCGCCACAATAGCTTAGACCTGATCTGATCCCACCCACAAATTGCTTAATTAAATCAGTAACGCTTCCCTTATACGGTACCATTGCCTCAACACCTTCAGGTACGTAGTCATTAGGATCTTCCCCATCTATTACTTGTGATCCCTCTTCTCTATACTTTCTACCAAGAGACGCATAAAACGATGCCATGCCACGATACATCTTGAATTTTTTTCCATGTCTCACTATTGTTTTGCCCGGACTTTCATCAGTTCCTCCAAAAAGACTGCCAATCATTACTGTGGATGCACCTGCTGCTAAAGCTTTAATAGCATCACCTGATGCCCTTATCCCGCCGTCAGAGATCACGGGCACATCAAAATCCTTTGCAACTTTAACACCATCAATAACTGCAGTTAGTTGTGGAACTCCGGAACCAGTGATAATCCTAGTTATGCATATTGAACCAGATCCGACACCAATCTTTACCGCATCAACCCCGGCTTTAATGAGGTCTCTTACTCCTTCTCCCGTAGCAACATTTCCTGCAATTAATTCGCAATTTGGAAACGCTTTTTTTATCATATGAATAGCATTAATTGCATTGTCGCTATGGCCATGAGCAATATCTACTACAATGATGTCAGTTCCTGCGTTGAGCAATTCCTCAGTTCTGTCTAAATAATCACCTTTTACTCCGACGGCCGCGCCAACCAATAACCTACCTTTCTTATCCTTCGAAGCCAATGGATATCGTTCCATTTTCATTATATCCTTACTAGTAATAAGTCCGACGATATTATTTGATTCATCAACTACAGGTAGTTTTTCAATTCGATTTTTGTGTAGAATTTCTTTTGCCTCCTCGATAGAAATTCCTTGTTTTGCTGTAACAAGATCCTTTGTCATAAGATCCCTGACCCTGGTATCTGAATTATATTGAAACATGATATCTCTGTTAGTAATTATTCCTACCAATTTTTTTGGATTATCATCCATTACCAACAAGCCAGATACGCCAAGGTCCTGCATTACCTTAGATGCTTCGTTTGAAGTTTTAGAAGGTGAAATGGTATAAGGCTGCTCAATGATTACGGACTCCGATCTTTTTACCCTTAATATTTCATCGACCTGATCTACTATTGTCATAAATCTGTGTATGATACCTATTCCGCCTTCTTTTGCTATAACAATTGCCATATTAGATTCAGTCACCGTGTCCATGTTTGCGCTGATTAGTGGAATATTTAACAAAATATTTCTAGATAATTTGGTTTTCAAGTCTGTTTGAGATCTAGAAATTATAGGGGACCGTTTTGGAATGAGGAGCACATCATCAAAAGTTAAACCTTCTTTTATTTCCAATATTTCCTTGAATTTTATATTTACGTTAGGATTATAAGCGTTTTCTTCTGATAGGTGTCCTTCAACTGCTTCGCAGATATTTTCAGCCAGATTCAAGTGGACAAACGTTTTGACAATTGTTCGAGGATATCTAGCGCAACTTTTGTTTCTTTAACATCATGAGTCCTAATGATGGCAGCTCCATTTAGCACACATATAACCTGAGTAATAATTGAGGGTATAAGGCGCTCTGACTCTGTCAAACTAAATAAATGTCCAAGAAATGATTTTCTCGAAACTGAGATACAAATTGGTTTTGAAAAATTTGACAGATTTTTTAGATTTGCTATGATTCCTAAGTCTCTTTCGTACCAATTTTGATGAAATATTTTTGTAAAAAACGGATTATTTCCCTCCTTCCGAAAAAAACCGATTAGAGGATCAATGATGAGTTTGTCTTCATTTATGCCGCTTTGAGATGCTAAGAGAATACTCTCCTGTAAAATGTTGAGTGTTTCAGATATATCTCCTGACTGATAGGCAGTAGATCTATTTCCATAAGCCCCGATGACCACAGGCAAGCCTGATGAAAAAATTATAGTCTTCATTTTATCATCATATTTGAGCCCTGTAACATCATTGATTAGATCAATTCCCATCTCAATTGAAGCATTAGCTGCATCTGCTCGTGGTGTATCTACGGAAAGCGGAATATTGCATACTTTTTTTATAGCACTGATTGCGTTTCGTAACCTTTCGACTTCTTTCTCAACTGAAATTAGAGTATTAAGATAAGGCGCTGTAGACATTCCTCCAATATCAATTATATCTGCACCTTCCTCTTCCATTTGTATTGCCCTTTCAGAAATAATTTTCTTATCTACTGAAACAGATTCTTTATAAAAGGACTCTGGACTGGAGTTGATAATCCCCATTATCCTTGGTTTTCCGTTTCCAATTTCAAGATTTCTTACCTTAACTTTCATCAATCCTATTACCCATTACTAAAGGCGTTATTCATAAAATAGCTAAACAATATTAAACAAACTATAAACTTATTTATACAAACTAATTTTTTGATCAATAGTTTTAATAAAGGTTAAATTGCCAATTATTACGAAGAATATTGAATTTTTCTTATTTAGACCTTTTGGAGAACCGTTATGACGAGAACACTTGATAAAACTCACACTGTCCTTTCATATGTTGAAGGCAGTCTTAAAAACGCAATTGTTATGAATGAAGATGTCAAGGAGAATGGTTTCATATTTTCGCTTATTAATCCTCCTGTTCCATTAGGCGGAAACATTGTATCTCTTGATATATATGTTGACGAGCTACCAATGTCAAAAAAATCAATCCAGATTGCAACATCTGATACAATAGTTAATGCATCAGCATTATCTGAAACAAGACCAATTCAGTTCAAACCCTTTCAAAGTGCCAGGTTTTTGGTGATAGGTGTGGAGCTGGATAATCAAAAGAAACACAAAATAACTATTATGAGCAAACTCGAAGGCTTTGAACAGATAATTATTCCTTTTACATTAGTGGATTACACAAGCAATAGGAAAGAAAAAGTGATCATTTCATCAAATTTGCCAGAAGAATCAGATTCCCAAGTCTACGGTGAAACTATGTTTATGAATTTTGCTTCGCCATTAGTGCTTTCTGGCAGGAAAGCATACATAGTTTGTTCCTCTAATGGAGCACTTTCGGCAAATTGGACCTGGATGGGTGTAAGATATGATAATGGAGGATTATATGTACCGCCCGCCAGGGCATTCGGAAGAATTATTGTCGAGATTTCCGTAGATGAGGGAGTTAGAAAAAGACTTCCAAACTTTGTCATTTCATCGAGGCATGAAAATGGAAGCCTATGTACTCATCACGAAGTAGCAGGTATTCGTGTTAAAAGAACATTATTTGTACCAATTGAAAGTAAAGGTTTTGTCCAGATACTTAATTTTGACCCCGAAAAAATTAATGAACTTTTTCCTTTAAATACAAAAAAGCAAACAACTAAAAAAATCAGGGTACATTTCCTAATTGATGGTAATATTACGAGTTATGGTTTAGCTGCAATCTCCCAGAGTAATTTTTCAAAGTATTATAAATCAGAGAACTGTTTGCAGATTAGAACAATCGCAAAAAAAGGGGTTGCTCACTATTTTGACTATAGGTATTTCTCCAAAGAATTTGAAACCCTCCAAGATACTAACAGATTCTTTTGATAATGATTTAGAATTATCTTATGATGTAGAACTCGAAGAAGGTCTGACGAAAGAAATAGCATTAATAGGTGCTGGTGATTTCACAAGTGCTCAGGAGTGTCTAAATGAATTCAAAAACATGAGAGACAATTACCTAAAACTATATGAAGAAACAAAAAATTATCATAATAATATTTCAACTTCTACGTTTACAATACGTCATGCATCTTCTAGTTCAATTTCAAATTCAATAATTGTCAAGTTGGCAAAGGCGCTGAAAAAGGCAAAGACTGCTCTTGAATACCTGAAGGCGAATTATGATAATCTTGGAGAGGGTATCTGTGCAGGACTTCCCAGGTTTCCCAATTATTGGGCACGTGATACGGGATGGTCATTAAGAGGATATTTGTCTATGGGTCAATATGATTTTTCTCTGCGGGTTATAGAAAATTTTTTGAAACGTCAGGCAAAACATACCCACAATGGTGCAATGAAAGGAGAATTACCCATGGTAATCAGTGGGAGAACGTTTCTTCACAATACTACATATGGTTCTGCAGATTCAACCTTTTTGTTTCCGTGGGCTATTCGTGAGTATGTACATGGTACAGGAAATACCCAATATCTCTCAAAAAGATGGGAATCCATAGTTGATCTTGTTAATTCTGGTTTTCTTAAAGATATTGACAATGATGAATTTATTGAACACGGATTTTCAGGCACCGCAGAAAAATTGCCTATTCAGGATTCCACTTGGATGGATCATATCGATAGAAGAAAGAGCGCCAATGATGTGCAAGCATTATTTTATGAAAGCCTGATAATAGGAAGTGAGCTAGCGAAGATAGTTGATGATAAAGAGCATGAAAAGACGTGGCTTTCATCTGCTAAAAAATTGAGAAACAAGATTGATATTGAATACTGGGACCAAAAGCTGGGGTTTTACTATGATACTATTCGTAAGGATCTGACTAAAGATAGCAGTATTCGTCCAAATTCATTAGTAATTTTGCTTACTGAAGCAGTAAAGGATGAACACAAGGCAAGATTAGTTTTAGAAAGACTGGAAAAGGATGACATGACTACCTCATGGGGTATGAGGTCTTTGAGTAGTTCGGATCCCAAATATCATCCTTCACTTTATCACGATGGCGCCGTGTGGCCACTTGTTACTGGTTGGGCAGCCATTAGTGAAATAAAAAACCAAGGGACTCAGCAAGCCCTCGAATATCTTTCAGTAATGGCTGATCGTATTATTTCTGAAAATGGGATGTACGCGGAAACGTACCGTGGTGACAGACCAGAGCCATTTAATTCGTGTATACTCCAAGCATGGTCAGTTGGATTATATGTTTATGCATTGCGTGAATTAATGCTGGGAATTAAACCAAACATGATCAAAAATAATATCTCTCTGGAACCCAAACTACCTGACTCGATTAGATCGGACCTTAACAACCTGAATTTTGATCATTTTATTAGTACCAATGAAGGTCTCAACAAAATTAACATTTCGGTTAGACCTGAAAGAGACAGAATTACCATAGTACCAGAACGAAATGATGTAAAATTACCCGAATTCTCTAGTACCACTTACTCTATAGACATTCAGAGAAACAAATAAATCTACTATTTATTTTCAACAGAATCAAATTATATCTTAAAATTAGACTAATTCAATTCTTTGATGAGTAGTTAATTGATTCATATAGACGAGGAAAAGATCTTTTCCACAATTACTGAAAAGAAACCACATTCAGTTGCTCTAGATGGACCAGATGGCATCCTAAAGAAAATTCAAAGTTGTGCTCACAAGTTGACAGAGAAATACAATATACCTGTATACGTTATTGGGGACACATCTTGGGGTTCATGTGATCTAAATATTCATGCTGCAGAAATGTTAGGTGTAGACATCTTGTTCAACATTGGACACACTATATCCATGGAGAACTTAGGAAATAAGGTAATTATGGTAGATGCTTTTGATGATATAGATTTTAGTAAAATTGCAAAAAGATGCGCGATTGAGTTAAAGAAGAAGAAATTTACAAAAATTTCCCTTGTGACTAGCAGTCAATATCTACATTCTATGCAAAAAGTAAAGGAGATTTTTGAGTATCATGGATATGAAGTCGTTATTGGAAGGGGAAAGGGCCATCTCAATGATGGCCAAGTTTTTGGTTGTGAGTTCTACCCAGTTTATGATACTAAGGATCAGGTAGATGCATACCTGTTTTTGGGACAGAGTATTTTTCATTCTGCCAGTGTTGCAATCGTTACGCAGAAACCCACATTCATGTTGGATCCTTACTTTAATGAATATTCAGAAATTAGTGATATAGCACGAAAACTTGAAAAAAAGGCAATTTTAACCGTATATAAAGCTCAGGATGCGAAAACAATCGGAATAATTATTGGATTAAAGGAAGGACAGTTTGCCAATATTAAGGCACTAGAACTCAAAAGGTTGCTGGAACTGGCAGGCAAAAAGATCATGCTAATAGCTATGACTGAGATAACAGATGAGCGTCTATTGCCATTTGAAGATATAGATGCCTTTATTCAAGTTGCTTGTCCGCGAATAGGAACAGATAATCATTTTCATAAACCAGTATTATCAGTTCCTCAAGCAATTTCACTCATCAAATTACTGAAAGGCGAACCACACCAGGAATTTTTACAGATAAAACACTGGTTGTAAGAATTTGCTTAAAAATATAACGAAAAAGTGCGGTAGTAGCCTACCGGTACCACTATAGGAGTAAAGCCCTATCTCAAGCTCTACAAGATCAATCACGTAGACGTGCTAGCATGGATACGCTGCCTTAGGATTGCACCCTCCCGGACCTCATCCATTTCGACAATTCACAATCAAGCACATGCCTTCGCATATATCGTCGTTCATACCCATCCGACACGGCGTGGTATCATATCAGCAAAGCAAGCAGGAAGTTCACAGCTAAAGATTTACCCAGTAGTTACTGATCCCAGCATAAAGCCGATTTCCGGTTTGGGGTACGGCTAACACCCCAATCCTCCCTACTACCGCAAAAATATTACACAAATTAGATATATTTGTGTATCCTGTTGGTAAAAATAAACTATTACTTGTTTGCAATCCATAGTTATACCAATAATTACTTTCTTTTTAGTTTACAATTATAATGGAATTAACAATCTATTCTTAAAATCATTTAATAGCGCTGAATAACCTATCTAGAATGTAATTGATTGGTGCGTATCAGGTGAAAACAAAGCACCACCCTATTGACTACCCAACAATGAATTCAAGATATACGGTATGAAAAGTTGACAAAATTTTATTTAAAACTTTCTAATACAAACGAATAATTAAATTCCTAAATCCAGATAATATGTAGCATTAGAGCTGGAAAAATACTCTTAAATTAACTGTAGGAACGAGTAGTGGGCAAAAATGTGATATTATTCTTCATTTTCATCAATACCAACTTAACCTTTTCCAATCACAATAAGGATTGGTACTATTGATATTAACAAAAAGGACTTTTAATTTACACCGAAATTTCACATGCAGAGTGCTACTTCTGCACTGTTACATGTTTATTTATTTTAATTAGCCTCCTTTCACCGGTGTGAGGTAGACCGAAGAGGTGATCTAGCTGAGCCAAGTCAAGGTTTGTTCCTTTTAGTATTCGGTTGAAATGACATTAACAGAGTGTTCGAAACAAAATCTAATTTTTTTTAAATAACAGATTCAGGGTACGACATACTGAACATACATCACCGGACGAGTCTCTGTCACAAACTAAACATCGTCTATGTTCGCGATCAATGACATTATTTGTAGACTTCAGCTTCTTGGCAATCTTCAAAATTGAATTGTACGCATTATATTTAATCCCCGGATGAATTTTCTCAAGATTGTTCAAGTGGCTTCTAAAAGCACTTCTTATACTTTCATCTTTATATGGGCATTCTTCTGCTTGAAATGGAATATTCAAATGAATGGCATACAATACAAGTTCCTTCTCGTATATCTCCATTAATGGTTTGATTTTCTTTAATCCGCCAACTCCATATTCTATTGGTTCTGGATAAGTCCAGCCGATTCTTTCAACATCACCCGCAAATAAATTGATAAGAAAGGTTTGAATATAGTCATCCAAATTATGTCCAGTCGCAATTACATTGGCTCCGCATGATTCCGCAAGCTGATCAATTGCCCTTCTTCTAAAAGTTCCACACATAGAACATGATGAAAGTTTCTCAGAGGGCCTTACTTCCATGGCGTTGTCCATTGATAATCCAAAAAGTTCACTGAAACTTACCACTCTGTTTTCAACGCCTATACTGGAACAAAAGCATTTTACAATATTTAGAGATTCGTCACGATACCCCTTAATTCCCTCATCCACAGTAATGGCTACAAGTTCAGGGTTTACACCGCTAAGTATGTTTTTTAGTATATTCAAGAGCGCAAGACTATCTTTACCTCCAGATACTGCAACTGCCACCCTATCACCATGTTTTATCATGGAAAATTTTGATAATGTTCGTTTTGCCTTATATTCTACTGATTTAATAAAACATTTTTTACACAATA
>VBPR01000211.1:19134-20044 GCA_005877345.1 Nitrososphaerota archaeon | reverse complement strand
CGTCTTTGAATCCATCTTCAAATGCCTTCAATACTGCATCCCCTCCAACAGAGATCTTTTGTCGCGCAATTTCTAAGATATATGGATTCATCAACTTGTAATCATCCAGAAATTCGATATCTTCGTCAGCATCCATTATCCTGTCCATTGGCTCGCTAAGATCTATCGCAATCACATGACCGTCAACTATAGAATTCCTTGTCTCAATGGTAATGGATTCCTTATTGAAATCAGACGCACTATCGATAAGAGCGTTCAAGACTGGAAAAGTCATCTTTACAAAATTAGAATTCAGGATTCGTTGCACCCTGTCAGCTAAAATGTCAGGTTTTGAGAGTCTTTCCCGGACGGATTCAATCTTTGAATCATCTAAAGACAATTCATTTGCTTCTATCTCGTCAATAAATTTTTTCATGGTTGTTTTGGGATTTGCATCTGAAATCAGCTTTTCATGTAGAGACAGCAGAAATCTTTTCGTGAATTCTGGAAATTCTTTTTCAGACTGGACTTTGTATTTGCGGTATTGTTTATACCCTTCATCCTGCAATAGTACTTGCTTTATTATCTTCCTGCCTGACGTAGTACGCAGTAGCGAAACCTTTGAAAAAATTTTATTTTCTTTAGCACTCATTTACAATTCTTTCAAAATATCGTTATTTAAGTTTCAGATTAAATGTTCTCATAGATTTCAATGATAAAAATGAATTTGCAAATCAGCGAGCAAACGCAGCTACCTTGACGACATGGCGATTCTTTCTTGTTCATTCTTTTTCTTTATAGAATGACTTTCCATGGAATTATTTGAGGCTAAAATAATCTCCTTTGCAAGAGCTTCTTCAATAGTCTTTGGATTTGAATAAGTCGATTCTCTCACTCCCTCTGCTATAAACCTAAGTGCCAAATCAACACG
>VBPR01000211.1:0-19103 GCA_005877345.1 Nitrososphaerota archaeon | reverse complement strand
AACCCCCCCATAGACAATTCTTGTAGTGTCCTCATTAGGCGCTGCATTCTCAATTGCCCTAACTAGTAATTCTACTGGGTTCTTTCCAGTCTCCTGATATATTAGATCAAGTGCAGTTTTTACAGTTTTTATCATTCTGCCCTTCTTGCCTCCCATTCGTCCAGTATTTTTTGCATACTTCTTACCAAAGTGCATTAGTTTGTTTACCAATCTTTCAATAATGTGGACTTCGGCCTTCTTTAGCCTCTGATGTTCGTGCCTCCCAAAGCTGACGGGTATTATTGCAGGGTCCATAGCGATAACATTTTTTAATCCTGAATCCTGGATTTCGATCTTGTCCGTATTCCATTTATTAAATAACAACAATACACTTACTTTTGTAACCATTCAAATCATCTCCTTGGTTTTTCTTTTCTTCCATATACGAGTTCTATAAGGGATACTCCGTTTACCTTAAAGACCTGCCATCTAACTCCGGGGATATCTCCCATTGCACCGCCCATCGAACCTCCAATTCCTTCTAGTAAGACTTCGTCATGCTCATCTATATAATTCAGAGCACCGTCCCTCGGAAACACATTTTCTGACCGCAGAGTTAGGTTGTTTTGATTCGATTCCAACTTTTTCAAGAACAATTGCCCTTGCCTGGGGAGCTCCTTCTAAAGGATTTGACTTCTTATCGAGAAGCAACACTCGTCTCTTAAAGTACTTGTTTGACCATCTCATCCTCTTTCTCTTTGATTTTAAGACTCTCCCTGAAAAAAGACCTAGAGGTGATTTTGCCACTTACCATCTGACCTCATATGTTCTCAGCATGATTCTCACTGACAATCATAACGTTTGAAATCTGAAAATATCTTTTTGCCAAAATTCTTGCCTTCTCCGCATTACGTCCTTCCTTGCCAACTACTATGCCTTTCTTTTTTGAATCTACGACCACGACAGCTTGTCTTGAACCATCAAATCTATTATTAATCTTTATCTCGTTTATCATATCTGAATTGAGGACATTTCCCAGAAAAGCCGACGGGTCATCTGAATATTCAACTAGTTCAACTTTCTTCGTTACGATTCCCTGTAACTGCCTTATTGTTGCCCCGCCTTTTCCGATGGCCAAACCCATCTGTCCTTTATTTACAACGAAAATTACTCTATCCATTTTTTCGTCCACAATACAGTCACGTGCAATAGCTCCTGTTATATTTTGGAATAATGACATCAGTCTTAATTCTCCAGAAGTTAGTTTAATTTTTTCAGTCAGTTTTGTTCTTAACCTCTAATTTTAATTTGTTTGATAGTTTTGAAAATTGATTGACCACTTTTTAGTCATCTTTTAAATCTCCACCAACTGGCATGCTACTTCAAGATAACTCTCCATTGG
Organism: Nitrososphaerota archaeon; assembly: GCA_005877345.1. Classification (GTDB taxonomy): domain Archaea; phylum Thermoproteota; class Nitrososphaeria; order Nitrososphaerales; family Nitrososphaeraceae; genus TA-21. Next base: position 17,722 of record VBPR01000211.1, on the reverse strand, counting down.
CATCACTTGTTGCCAAATTCGCTTAGTAACTCTTGAATTTCATTATCTTTGCCAATTCTTAAAGACAATGCACTTATTCTAAATGTCTTGTTACACAGTCTGCCCAGTTGAACGGAATTACCATCATAATTTAACATTGGTACCTGTGCAGATTTTGCTTCTTCCAAGATTTTTGATTTGTTTCTTGACATCAATGAGTTTGAAAGAACAATTAATTTTGAACCTCTAATTGAACCCATTACCTGCCTGGTTCCTATTTTACATTTATTAGAACTTATTGCTTCTTTAATTATTTTTTCGAGATTTTTCATTTTCATCCTTCACACTCATGTAAAGATCGACCATACCAGTACCAATTGGTACAGTGGCGCCTACTATAACGTTTTCTGTTACGCCTTTAAGGGACTCAACCTGTCCTTCAAGTGAAGCTTTTGCAATAGTTGGTACAGTAATTTCGAAGGCGGCTCGGGCGAGCACCGAAGTTTTAGTGCCTGCAATTCCGTGTCTTCCTATTTGTTGCAAATGCCCTTTTGAAGTCATAAGATCTGCAACTAACATAATATGTCTCATGTCAACTTCTAATCCTTGTTCTTCAAGTGTGTTTGTAACTTCTTTAATCAATGCATTTCTTGCAGCTTCTATTCCCAGAGTTTGCCAAACTTCATAAACATTATTCGTTGTAATTCTTGAAGTGTCGATACCATCTATTGCAATTATCTTGGACAAATTAGATCCTGAGGTCTGAATAACCCATTCTTCATTTTGTTTTACTATTGTTACACGTTCTATGTCTTGCACTCCCTTAACTCTTGCACTCAATAGTTTGTTCTTCAATGTCAATAACGTTTGTGCATCGGGCTCTCCTGCGATAGAAATTTTTATAATCTTCTTAGCTTCTTGTAAAGTGACATCGTATTTTTTCTTGGGTCCTTTTAGTACTTCCATGATATCTTCTATCGAACAGCCACGTTCAAATAGTTTTGACTCTGAAATATGAAATGTCACTATACCAGAATAGTCAGTCTCGGTTCTTTCGATTAAGTCAGCGACCTTTGTAAATATTATCTCTCTAGCAACACTAAGAGCCTTCTCCCTTGAGACCTTGTGTTCTTCATCCAGATAAACATCCATAGTAGGTGTGACAGGTTTTTTTCTCGCATCAACAAGTTCTATTAACCTAGGTAATCCCAAGGTAACATTTCTTTCCTTAACACCTGCAAAATGGAATGTTCGAAGTGTCATCTGAGTTCCTGGTTCACCAATTGATTGGGCAGTAACAACTCCTACCGCTTCTCCTGGTTCAACCATTGCTTTGTTGATAAGGTCAAGTGTTCTCTTTATTACTTTGTTAGCGCCATCTCTGCTTAGTTTGTTTTGACTAAATGATACTAGCAACTTTTCTCTAAGTCTTTGGTTTAGAGTCTTTGCCTGTCTATGGACTATTTCTGAAACTTCTTTTTCGGTGGCTTTTTTACCTTCATCGACTAGTAATTCGCCTTCTATTAATCTAGAAATATTTACTGCTTCGCCATGATCGCTTTTTGCCGGATCTATCCCATCTTCCCCATAAACAAACTGTATTATATTACCATGTGGATCTCTGACAGTTTGATCATATTCTATCTTCAAATGTTCCAGTGCATTGATTAATCTTCTTTGCATATACCCAGACTGTTGGGTCCTTACCGCAGTATCAACAAGCCCCTCTCTGCCGCCCATGGCATGGAAGAAAAATTCGAGTGGACTTAGCCCATCCCTGTAGTTTGATTTTATAAAACCTTTGGAATCAGGATTAGCATCATTGGGTTTGAAATGTGGTAGTGATCTATCTCTATATCCTTTGGTGATTCTTCTGCCTCTGATGGACTGTTGACCTAGAGCAGCTGTCATCTGTCCAATATTTAACGTTGAACCCCTTGCTCCGGTTGAGGCCATAATAACACCTGAATTGTCATCAGGAAATGCACGGTCTGCAGTTTTTCCGGCTCTATCACGTGCTCTCGAAAGTTCATTTACAACATATAGTTCTAATGCTTCTGCAGGTGACAAACCTCTAGTTAATGGTAACGTTTCTTCATCGTATTCTTTTATTAGTTCATATACCTTTTCATATGCTTTGAGAATAACATTACTAATCTCAGTTCTGGTATCATCTGGCAACCAAAGATCAGAGTAGCCATACGAGAAGCCATTTTGTGTCAGATATGTTTTTAGAACGATAAGTATTGAATCCAAGAATCGTTTTGCTGCTTCGTTTCCATAGTCTTTAGCAATTCTGTGTAGGACGCTGTCTGGTTCTTCTGCACCAATGGACGCCTTGTCAATAACACCACTTACTAACTCACCATTTTTTATGACAACATCTTTCCCTTCACCCTTTGACGCCTTGTTCCATTTTGAAGTGATAATAAAATTAAAGTCCTTTGGCAGAAATAGTGAAAAAAGTTGCTTTCCAGTATAGATTTTTCTACCATTTTCATGATGTTTTGGCTCCGGAAGGGGTCCTAAATATCCGCCTAGTAACGCAAGATTAGTAAATTCTTCTTCTTTCAAAAATGTCTTATCCTGTGTTAGGATAAAAGCACCTGTAATGAAATCCCTTATTGCTCCAATAATTGGCCCGCCATACCTTGGAGAAATAAGTTGATCTTGAACTCTCATGAGGAGCGCAGCTTCTGCACGTGCTTCTTCACTCTGTGGGACATGAAGGTTCATTTCATCTCCGTCAAAATCTGCATTGTAAGGGGGACAGACTGCAGGATGTAATCTAAATGTTCTATATGGAAGTACCTTTACATAATGTGCCATAATGGACATCCTGTGCAAGGAAGGTTGTCTGTTGAAGATAACTGCATCTCCATCTCGTAGATGCCTTTCTACAACATATCCAGGACTTATTGAATCAGCCAACACATTTCTATCAGTAACGTAATCAAGTCGTATTTTTACTCCATCAGGTCTTATGATGTAATTAGCACCAGGATAATCGTTCGGTCCATTAATTATCATTTTCTTTAATTCTTCAATGTTCCAGTCACTAACCGTTTCTGGTATCGTTAGTTTTTTTGCCACATCAACTGGAACACCAACATCAGAGATGGTCAAATTCGGATCTGGAGATATTACTGTTCTGCTGGAAAAATCGACTCTCTTGCCAGATAACGATCCTCTGAATCGTCCTTCTTTTCCTTTCAGTCTTTGTGTTAGAGTCTTTAATGGTCTGCCGGATCTATGATGAGCCTGCGGGATTCCAGAAACCTCATTGTCAAAATAAGTAGTTACGTGATATTGAAGAAGATCAACCAGATCCTGGACAATGAGAGGTGGTGTCCCTGCTTCTTTACTTTCTTTTAGTCTTTGATTAACTCGAATAATATCAACTAATTTGTGGGTGAGATCGTCTTCTGATCTAATACCCGTTTCTAGGATAATTGATGGTCTAACAGTAACTGGAGGAACAGGTAAGACCTGCAAAACGAACCATTCAGGTCTTGCGGTTTCTGGGTCATACCCCAACAAAACGAGATCATCATTTGGAATATTCATTAGTCGTTCTCTGATTGTTATTGGAAGAAGCCTGTTTTCACCTATCTCAGTTTTTTCAACAAATATTGTAGGTTTAGTGAAGACTAGATCATACTGTTCTTTTTGACAATGTGGACATATCTTTACCTTTTTTGCTTTCTCTATTATCTCCTCCTTTATATTCTCGAGAGTTATTACAGCGTATGCGGCCTTTGTATCTCGAAGCTCCTTGAATTTTGCCAAATCTTCATTTGTAAGTTTTAACCTGCTACATGACCTGCATGAAACTAGTAGCAATTTGTGGATATCATCTACAAATGCAATGTGCAATACAGCTTCAGCCAATTCAATATGACCGAAGTGTCCGGGACAATTTGCCGATGTGTTTCCACAGGTACCACACTTCTGACCGGGTTCCAGTGTTCCAAGTCTGCTGTCCATGAGACCACCTTGAACAGACATCCCGTCCTCATCATATGTTTCTGGAGCAGTAATTTCAACGACGCTGTATTTTCGTATTTCAACCGGGGATAGTACGCTAAATCTAATACCACCTAAAATTTTTATGGTATCTTGTATCTCCATAATGCTTACACCTTCTCCTTTGGAACCAATCTTGGAGCAACACCAAGGCTCATCATTTCTTGCAACAAAAGTTTAAACGCATAAGCAATTGCGACTGATGAAATTTTGGCTCTATCACCGTCTACCCTGCAGACATATCTTCTTTGTTTGATATCATAGTAGGCGAGCAGTCCACAGCGCTCACAAATATTCACTTCAGCCTTGTCAGACTCTTCTAAAAGCCTGTCTTTTAGCATCATAGACGCACCATAAGCAATCAAACAATCTTCTCACCAAATCTAAGGCCACCACCTCTCGCTCGGCCTTCTGTCGGTTGTTTTGTAAGCATCTGAACCTGTCCCCTTGCTCTACTGTGAATCTTGTCAGCAACCATATGGTGAAGCTTTTGATAATAGACTACTCCAACGTAAACTTCAGCATTGAATTTTTTGCCCGTACGTCCATCATACATGACTTCTTTGCCTGTAGACTTGAAACCATATTTTTCCAATATTTCTTTCAGATCGTTAGCTTTTTCTCCTACGAAGGCTGAGCCGTCAACTACTTTCCCTCGAAGTGCAGAAGATTTTCCTGCAATTGATTCCATGAATTGACCAACAGTCATTCTTGATGGAAATGCATGTGGATTAATCATAACGTCCGGAACTATACCATCCTCTGTATAAGGGAGGTCTTCTTGTGGAACCAGCATACCGATTACACCTTTTTGACCATGTCTTGAAGCAAATTTGTCACCAATTTCCGGTATTCTCATATCCCTGACCCTTATCTTGTACATCTTTCCTCCATCTACAGACTGAGTCATCACAACTGAATCAATTACCCCGTTCTCAGACGGTCTCACACCTATCGATGTATCCCTTCTGTACGGACCTTTTACTTCAAACTCCTTGTACTCTTCCATAAATCTTGGCGGAGAAGTTCTACCAATCAGTATGTCACCTCCATTTACTATTGACTCATGCATTATAGCTCCATCGTCTTCAAGTAACCTGTATGATTTCTCGCCGCGGTACCCTCTAATATTTGCATCAGAAGACGGAATCTCAAACTTGTCCTTCATTCCTCCTGGGTATTGTTTTGCTTCCGCTTCATACACCCTGTAAAAGAAAGTTCTGCCAAGACCTCTGTCAACTGATGATTTATTGAAAACTACTGCGTCTTCTATGTTATATCCTTCAAATGGTAATACTGTGACAATACAATTTTGTCCGGTAGGACGTTCTTCCAATCCAAGAAGATTTATCGCTTTAGTTGTAACTACTGGGATCTGTGGATACAGCATAAAGTGCTGCCTGACATAAGTACTTGCATTCATCAGTGGTGTTGAAAATCCCAAACTCTGTTTTGCCATTGCGCTTTCGTATGTATTTCTCGGAGACTGATTGTGCTCTGGATATGGAATTACAGAAGCTCCGACACCCAAAATTGATGGTGGATAAATTTCAAGGTGAGTGTGACTTGGTTGTAGACTTCCAAAGTCCATTGCGACATAACAGTTCTCCTCCTCATTAGCATCTATAAGCTCTATCAGGCCCATCCACAGTAAGTCAGACCAGGATTTCATATTCCTCTTTATCAAATCAAGAACCTCCAAAGTTATTACTGGTTTCCCTTCTCTTACAATAGCAAGTGGCCTGAGAATTCTTCCCGAATTGCAACTTACATAAAGACGCTTTGTTGCAATTTCATTTTCATTGGAATAGTAGTAGATACCTACATGAGCATGTATTTTTCCTGACCTTCGCAAACTTCTTAGTGTATCTGTCAGCTGCTGGCCATTATCGTAATATCCGATTAGACGTCCATCCACAAATATTCTGGTACCATTTTTTCGTAGTATATCAGAAGCCTCCTCGACAGGGTGAGCTCCTAGTTCATATAATTTTTCAATTATCTCTGAAACCAAGACACTTACAGAGATTATAGAAGATAATGCAATATTTTTTACCAAACCGCAGTTTGATCCTTCAGGAGTCTCAGCCGGGCAAATTCTGCCGAAGTGAGTAGAGTGAAGATCCCTTGCTTCAAAGTTAGGTTGACTCCTGCTTAAAGGTGATTGAATTCTGCGAAGATGGCTGATAGTTGATATATAATTTGTCCTGTCCAGTAGTTGGGTAACACCAACTCTTCCTCTGCCCCAATTTCCAGTTGCAATGGCATTATTTAATTTATCAGAGATTATGCCGGGTCTTACTGCTGCGGCCACTGCATTTATTCCTCTCTTCTGACCAGACCTTTCAAGTTGATATTTCATGTCTCTGACAAGATTTCTAAAGGCTGTTCTGAAAAGATCGGCGAGCATTTGACCTGCAAATTTTATAACTTTATTTCCATAATGATCCTTGTCATCAGATGCTACCAAATTGAGTCTCAATTCAACGAGCTTGCATGTTGCTTCACCTAGAAAGAGGGCCTTTTCGTTTCTATTTTCAGGATTCTTTCCAAGATGTGGTAGCAATCCCCAATCAAGTAATGTTTCTGCTCTCTTTATCTGAAATTCTTCCAGCATCCCTGGAGCAATTCTCTTGCTTATGTAGACTATTGCGTCTCTACTAGTTTCAATTTCTCCTGCCTTCTCAAATGAGGGTTCTAATTCATCCTGTATGATTGAATTTAGTGATACTCCGTCTGCAATATCTTTATCAGATTCAAGTCCCAGCGCTCTAATTAACGTAATAAGTGGAATATCAACAGGTGATCCGGGAATCTTTGCGACAATTGAACCATCTGGCCTCATAATCAGTTCCAGTTTTGCACGATATCCAACTATTGAAGAATATACCTTTGCTTTGTAAACCAAGTTGCCAGTCGTTTCCTCCGTATCCACAATTATCTTGTTGTAAGACAAGTCTTCCAAACCAATAATTACTCGTTCGGAACCATTAATCACAAAATATCCTCCCGGATCTTTCGGATCCTCTCCAAGTTCTATTAGCTTAGTATCAGGAAGATTGTGTAATACACAGGCATTTGACTTTACCATTACGGGAATATCCCCGATATGGATAAACCTTGACTCTAGAATTTTTTCATCTTCAACAATACTGCATTCAAGCATTATTGGTGATCCGTAGGTTAGATTACGAAGCCTAGCCTCGACAGGAGCCACATGAGTTACTGAACCGTCTAATTCCATAATTCTTGGCTGTTGCAATTTTATCTTACCCAATCTTATTTTATATGGATATTCCGCAGTTTCAATCTCTATTTCGCCAACTTCATCAATAATACTTTGTAAACCACGTTCAACAAATTCCCCATAGGAATTGAGATGTTGTCTTGCAACGCCTTCCTTTTGTAATATGTTGTGGATTATTGCCCACATATCAAGTTTATTTTGCGACATGGCTCAATCCTCCACTACATATCTATAATAAACACTTTCGCCGGCCGTGGATGACATTCTAGTAATTTTTATAATATCCCCTGGTCTCACATCTAGATCCTCTAATCCCTTGTCGTTAATTAATATGTATGGAAGCTGGCTTGGTTTCGTATTGTATTTCTTTAAAACCTCTTCGGCTTGTTTTTTGGATAAAATTTCGTGTTTAGGCTGATATACGTGATTTGTAATTTTAATTTCCTTTTTATCAGAAGACAAAACTTGAGATTCTTAATTCCAAATCTAGTAGCCGTAATAAATACATTCTCAGTTCTTTTCGATTTTGATAATGCCAAGCAGCAAAATTGTAAGGATTCAAGGGAGTCTTGACCTAGGTTTTCCATATGCTGACACTTACAAGTAGACCTAAATATTACATGATAGACTGTCCCAGATTATGCATGTCAATTGGCCTTACATATCGACAAACATGAATGGTTGTTTATCGAATTTTCGACATATTTCCCATACTTGCCGATGCACCAGTCTGGTTTCAACTTTCTACATTCATTGCTTGATTTTTCTCTAAAAAATTATGGCGATTAGCAAATTACAAATTAATTTCTATTGTTTGATAAATTATGTGGTCAATTCACAAAGGAAACCTATCTGGACTAGGATCGTTAATGGTTCACCCAATTATAACTTCAAATGTTCCTCTCAAGTCATGCAGCAAAGATGAACTGGTCTGTACATGTTTCTTCTTATCTACTCAGTATCCCAAACTTTGAATGGTCAATGTGAATGAAGTAAATCTATGTGAATTAGGAAAATTACCCTTGAAAAGGTAACAAAATCTCAAATAACAGGGGCATTGTCTTATGAGACATGTTTTTGAATCCAGCTATGTTTGGATGAGGTTAGACAGGAGCGTTGCTATTCAGCAATATCATACTATCTCCTAGGATTGTAATTACTGTAAGAATAAAAGAAATAAATATATCCTCCCTCGTTTTCCTATCGTCCTCATATTTGAGTAATATACCGACCTCATAAAGTTTTTTGAAAATGAAATGGTGGAGTATTGAAATGTTCTAGATGGATGATACAGAATTAGATGGATGATACAGAAAGTATTCATCAGAAAAATACGAAAGATTTAAAGTTTACCATACGAGGAGACTTTATTAAATTTAGTTTGCTGGTTGCCGCTTGACATGAATAGATCTAGGTCTCTTTAGATTTTTCTACTTCTATTCTACACCTTGTGAATATGCCTGCAATAACTCCCAAGGCAGCTAGCCATGGCGCCAGAGTGATCATTGCAACTGCTCCCGCCGTACCCCATGTGACTGGAATCGATAAAAGAAGTTTTCCTTTTTCATCTTTTATAATTATCCGCTTGACTCTTGCATCCTGCACAATCTCTTTGACTTTCCCAACTAGACCACCAGCAGATACATTGTAAACATCTTTTTTAAGCCCTACTTGCGTGCCACACTTTGGACAAAAACTAGCATCTTGTGGAAGTTCTAGTCTGCATTCTCCGCACTTTACCATCAAGATCTTGATTATATCATGATTCCATCTCTTTAAATCTTTAGAAATGACAATTCATACCTAAGTTCTGGAAGTGGATATTATGAGTCTAGATAAAAATACCGAATCAGCAAATTTTAATCCGGCATATCTCACGGCATGCTTTAATATTGTGATTTAAATCATATTCTTGCACTATTTGTTCATGAAAATTTGAAATATGAACAGTACCATATCACTTCTCATGGATAATGAGGAGGATAAACAGCATAAACAGGAAAACAATACAGAGTTGAATAAAAGCAGTTCTGAGAAAAAAGGAATATCGCTTGTAAAATCATTGATGACCACGATTATCATAGTAACTGCTATAGCCATTGTAAGCAGTTTGATAGGACAGCTACTTGACCCCCGCTATAGTACCTTTTTAAAAGTAGGTGTAGTTGCGACTATTGGATATTTTGTAATAAACTCTGTTGCAAACGTCTTTTACAAGCTTTCTTATGATGCCTTGAAAAAGAATGCAGAGATAATCCGAATTCTAATTAGAATAATTGGTGCAATTATTATCATATCCATCATAATATCCTATTTGAGTGAGGATCCAATTATTGCAGCATCGATTGCAACAATTACAGGTGTTGTAATAGGTTTTGCTAGTCAAAATGTTATAGGAAATTTAATTTCTGGATTGTATCTTGCTATTACACGACCCTTTAGGATAGGAGACAAGGCTACGGTATTTGGGAATACTGGTATAATATTTGATATAGGATTATTGTACACTAGTCTAAGAAATGATGAAGGTCACATCATACTTGCGCCAAATTTATCGATGGTTTCTACTACAATCATTATCAGGGACTCCAAAAGCGTTTAAAAGCAAGTAATCAGTAACGTAACTGTCTGTCACCACTATACATTATTACTATTGAATCACTTTAACGACGTCATCTTACCTGCATCTACATTGGCATATTGATGCGAATTTGATTGTGGAACATGTGGAACACAATTCCTAATAATCGCTAGACATTTTGTCGTAACCTTTCGAATGAAGCGTGTATTTAGTTATTTTCCAAAAAAAGATCCGAATGAATCTTTTAGCACGTCAAATGCGTCATCTAACATACCTGAAGTATTCTTCATTATGCCTGTAGAATTAGGTGTAGTTCCGTTAGACAAATTGTTAATTGGTGTAAATATTGTGTTTTGGCCAGTCTGGTTTACCTGTGCATACAGATAATCATGCGCAATAACTAGATCCAAAATTACCGACAAGGCAAGTGTAGCTATACCTATTACTGCCAAGTACCTATTATACACGTCAATTCAGTTTGAAATACACAAGAATATAGTTTTTACTCCAGTCCTATTATTCTCAATTCCATTTTAATTTTAGACATAATTTATCTATCTACCAATACTCTGCCTGTCATCAGTAACCTTTAAAATTGATTACACTTTGGATAACTGTCAAAATTACTGGAATTATTCCCGCCGCGTATGTCACGTGCAATTTTATCTTTTGCTCTAATGGTTCTTCCACAAGGAATAATTCTGTCGTAGAATCCTTGAGCGAAGACAGGTATCTTACAGGTTCTAATGTGTCTCCAGATTCAAAAGATTAAATTATTTTATTGACCGTTTCGATTTTTTCTTTTGTGGAAAGAATGGTAATTTTTGAATAAATTTTTTTATTTCATTAATTTCAAGTTTGATATCTCTTAAATATGTTATATGAATTTAATCCCTTGATTAGAAATTCCGTCTTTTCTACTTCGTCGTTACTATTTTTGGAAGTCGAAAGACACCCTTTGGCAAAATACAATCTGAATCGCTTTCTGGAAAGCGCGAAGGCCATCTTAAGGAGTCCTGCTAATACTGTTAGAAAAAGAAATCAAATCCTCTTGCCGAGTAGAATATAATATTATCCGTAAACAAAGATATTGTCTCATCGGAAACAAATTGTTCAAATAGAGGTTTTAGAAAGTCTATTACTGTAAAAAATATCAATAAAGGAACAGCAACATAGAGAATTTTTCTGACTAGATCAAATTCTGATACTGCAGATTCAAAACCTCTCTTTACAAAATATTTTTCAATGGAAAATGGTGCTAGATATGGAGCATAAATTATTACCATGACTAGAAAAACAATTATTTGGAATGTAGAAGAGAGATTTAATAACAATTTTGCATATTCTAAATTCTGCTCTATGGTATCTGCTGTAGAGATACTTTTGAAGTAATCTATCTATCGCTACTTGTGTCATGAAATAATGTGAGATAACCACTGCTGAAGGTAGAACAATTTATACTATAATCGTAAGCTGAAAGCCGGATAACAATGATATTCTCTTGTTGAGTTTTTATATAAACGAGATAAATTATCAGATACTGTGATGTTCAATACCATTAATCAGTAAAATAAAGATAATCATGTTGAATAAATGAGCTGTGGCTTATGGTCTGTCTGGGATGAAATTAGGCAATTAATGTTTGTGTTTTGTGAAAGGTTCTAATTGCCCATATATAGTAGGTTGTACCACATGCAGCCGTTCTATTCGTCTATTTCTAGTATCTAGAACAGTAGCGGTTCGCTGCTTAGTTACTGTTTTGACACGACCCATGCAGGATGAGTTTCGTGCCATCCCTTTTTCTCATCGGTGACCCATGCTCCCCAGATGTCTACTTTGTCACCCTCGCTAGGCAAGTCCACTGTACTTATATCCTGGTCTTTAGGAACAACTTCTACAACTAGAAACCCGTCAGTTTTTTCATTATTTTTATCATTTACTAGAAAATTGTATTTATCATCTACCTTGAGGAAAAATTTGTAATCTCCATCATCCATCTTTTTAGTATGCATCACTTCGCCAGTTGCTTCTTGACACTCCGCCAAGACCTTAAGGTCTCCTTGATTTGATGCCCCGTCTAGAACATTTCCATCCCTACAATTATCTCCTGTTTGAGACTTGTGTTCTTCAACAGTCTTTTTATCTTGCTCTTCAACCTTCTTTTGTTCTTCCGGTGGGATTGGTTTTTGTCCCTCTTCTTCTGATATTATTTTTTCTAGCCTTTCCCTTATTTTATCAAATTTAGCATTTAATTTGTTCTGCTTCTTGTCAATATTACTTTGTAATTTACTTACTTTCTTATCGTCAACCCCACCATTAGCCTGCTTGTCTTGTAGCTTGTTTTTCATGTTCTCCAAACCAGGGTTACACAAGAAATTCTCAGTAGGAGGCTCTTTACCTTTCAGCTTTCCTAGTCCTAATCCTGGTTTGCAATCAGACGAGGCTGTTTTCTCTTCTTTTATCTTTTGTTTGACATAGGTGATATAGGCATCTTTTTCTGCATCACTGGATAATCGATAAGGATCGGCCTGTGCGTTTGTTACTACGTTACTATGTGTACTTAAATACGATGCGAGCAATCCTAATGACAACGCCGAAATCAAAAAGTAAGTCGACATCCTTCTAACCCTCGAGTTCATGTTCAACTTTGAAAGATAGCTGAGCTTTATAAACCAACTGGATAGAGATTCTAGCCATAAACAACTACGTGCTAAGATAATTTGCACTTGTTATATGGATAATGAAATCTTTCTAAGTCCAAGGAACTAACAAACTTAATGTAATCATTAGATCGATAAAATCATTAGCCAAATTGACCTATATCTACCAATCCTTGCTCAATAAGTGTCCGCCAGTCTTCGGTCAAACCATTAATCACAAAATCGTAGGTAAGAAACGATATCCGCCTTCAAGTACGTTGAATCAGTTTTGGCAAGGTAATATAGTCTCCATCTAGGATGTATGAATATTGCAAATTACAAGCAAAGAATTAGATGCAGGCGACACTTACATTTCTTGTACCTGTCATTTGGCTATATGAGGTGTAGGTGGGTACTGCATAACATTCAATTGTCACTTTCCCACTTTACTTCATATTTCATGGTTTCATTTGCCATTCAAAACCGAACCACGAAAGATATTTGCCTTTCACTATGCTTTACTATCAACATCTACAAAGGATCACTGTTCTTGATATGGATTACTGTTCCTGAAAAATACCAAACGGCTGCTCGCGCCGAATTCTGCTTCTTCGAATTCTCATAGGTGCCGGTACCTCCTATCTTCGTTGTCTCGCGGCGTCTATTTCATTCAAAACAGTATCCTTTGGCAAGCCCGACCCTTTCTAGAGACCGCAATTAATTGTATGGCGCATAATCACTCCCTGATGGTCAACAATCAGGAAGACCTGTGCTGATAGAAACCAATGATACCAAACTGCTTAATGCGATTTATCAGTTTACTACAAGTGGAGACAAGAGGTTGTGGATATGCCATGCGGTTGGACATACATGGAGTGGAACTAATGAGAGCGTCTCTGTACTTCAATGGTATGAAAAAGACGTTACCAGTAATACGATAGTTGAGGAAGGGCTGTTTGGGGCAAGAGGAAAATATTACTTTTTCCCTGCTATCCAGACAAATATATCGAGGGATGCTTTTATTGTATTTGGAAGATCTCTTCAACGGAATTCGCACAACTAAGACAAACTGGCAAAAGGTCTACTGCCCCACTTAGTGCTCTAGAGCCTAGTGCATTGATAAAGACCGGAGAAGGTGCCTACACTGGTCGAAGATGGGGAAACTATTTTGGGATATGCAGACATCCGTCAGATCCGAAAATTGTCTGGATGAACGCGGAATAGGCAAAGACCGGTGATACTTGGGGAACGCGGACTTGCTCTACAGGGTAACAATTTACTAAAGATTCTTGATTCATTTTATCAATATCGCTTTACAAGATGTATATCAATTGGCATTTACATCCGTTCATTAAAATAGCATTTAAGCCCTTTCCTAATAATTTTTGCGAATTTTTTCTAGAACAACCCGATCAAATCACTTCCATTCAGTAACACCATAGAAACAAAAGATACAAAATAATTACCTATAGACCCAAGCTCAGGACTGGAATCTCTGACCGTAAGTAACAATGCAATTAACAAATTTAGCGCTTGAACCTCTGACCGTAAGTAACAATGCAATTAACAAATTTAGCGATTGAAGTACTGGTCAGCTTTCATCAAAAGCAGATAATATCCTTTTTTAAATCTTCTAGCCAACATAAATAATAACAAATGCGATAAACATATTGATATGCTCATTGATATGCTCACATAACAACCAAAGTCATCTCAATGCCTTAATGTCAATATTCTCAATGTCGTTATAAATTATCGAACCGGTGTCCTAGTATCAAGTAGAATCAGCTCATGTGATTTAATTTAATAGATAGTCTTAATAAGTTGATTTTTCAACTCGGTATTAATTTTTGGTACGAATTTGATAACTTTTTTCTTTGGGATGAAAGACAAAATGTACTCAAGGCTGTGGTGACATAAGTGATCTCGACAGAATTTGCAAAGAATACAAAATTAACGGTACGTATCCAATCGATTTTATCAATGAGGTTAAACAGGACGGAGAACGAGTCAATAGCATGATCTTCCTATCCCAAAAACAGTTAGACATTCTAAACATGAGTTTTGGTAACGACATTGAGAGTGAACAGAGAGCATTTGAAGATTTTGGACAAGGTATTCTTTTTGATGACAGGAGGCCTCGTCCCCTAAATAATAGGGTGCATATGATGGACGAGGGTCAATTTGGTTTTTACATGTGGCACACCTTCGTCAGGACCGCAGTGTTACTAGATCAAGACCCACAAAGATGGATTCACGTGGACAGACATATTTGTTTAGCATGTGCAATAGATTCTATACAGCATCCAAGGCAAAGTACTAATGACAGTAACAAGCCAAATAATAGAGACGTTCCAACTGAAATTCTTAATTCAATTCGGTGATTCTGGTTACCGCTAAACCTTGAGGGTCTTGATACTGAATTTCATAAACAATTTATGTAACAAACTCAGATACCAAAATGAGGATTATCTACTGTGAATTACCTAGGATGGTGTATAAAAAAACCTGGGAAGCTCGCGGGAAGAACGCATCAAGATTGGTTAATGGAGTATGCAAAGTGGACATTTAGTTCATTCCCTTACCATAGAAAGGGGCAACCATTATTCGTTCATGGAAATTACAATGCTCGTACAGGGTGCAGAAAGGAGGTTAATCTTAAGGACGGTCCGGATAGTAGTGTGACTATTTTTATGAACGATCCAATAATTGTAGAGGTAATTGGCGTGAATTACATTATGGGAGACGCTGATAGATTGGGCAAAACCATAAAAAACGAAGAAGACATAATGTGCGCACTTAACTTTGAAGATGAGATGCATTCTGATGGAAAAGTGATGTTCAAGAATATCATGGACAGCCATTTTACAGACATTAGTAGCTGTGTTGAGAGGATAAGAACTAAAATTTTTCGATTCTCTGCTAGCAAATACAATCCTTACTTGCAAGAGTGGGATATACCAATGCCGTCTGGAAGCCATTTGGGTGCCTTTTCAAGTCAACTTCTATTACTAAAAATACCAGTATCGGGGGAATATTTGTTGAAATTTGAAGCAAGAAGTTTTTCCGATTTTGAATCATGCGGCATTTATCAAATAATTGTAACTAAAAGAAATGCTGCCTCAGGTATTTCGAGTAGTCAAATAAACGATTTGAAGGATCGATATTCAGATCTTAAGCACAGAGTAATCTCAGTGACTACTGGAAAGATCATTTGTATTCATGACTTTAAAGATCCCAGTGGACATGTAAAGTTGGGCAAACGCAAATAGACCCAAATAGATGACTCCTCATTCGAGCTTAATTCGAATTAGTTTCCTGAACGATTTTGATTACTCGTATATTCTTGATCGCTAGAAACTCAAAGTTTCTAACACTAACTCATTTTCCTAATTACTCTGAAATACTTGACAGTGTATGGATCGGGGATTTATTAAGAGATACATCTTTCATCATAATAAGATTTTATTTTGTTACCAGATTTAGAGATCTAGGTTTTAAATTTTGAAAATGGCCAGAGACATCCTTAGTAATCCTCGATGCAGCAGAATATACCTCAATATCGTAAATGGATCTTGTGGAGTATTCTCCTGGACCTTCAGCACCAAATGAAATACAATATTTTGATTTCGGCAATTTCTTTATTAAAAGAAAGTATCCTCCTATGACGGCATAATATGTACCTGGCTTTAACGGCTCATCCTGCAATTGGTTGAGAATACTATTTGTTGGAACTCTTAACTGGAATAAAGGGGATTCCATTTTGAAGGATGTTAAATTAGATACGATCTTTTCCCATTTTTTTGAACTGCTTTTCTTTATTACAGCCCAAATTGATCTTATGAAATTGAAATCGCTATTGAGTGCGTCTCTCAGCTTTATTTCATTTTCAATAATATTCCCATTAAAATAGTCACCGATTATATAGTAAGCTACTGTAATTGGGATCAGGACTGATGTCCCATCAAGTACCTTAAAACCTTTATCTCCCGTTCTATTCAAAAAACTATCTGAATCTTGATGTCTCACTCCGCCAATTATTCCGCCTATTGGCCTGTAATCTATATTGCCCCTTAGAAACAAAATATCTTGTCCGCAATAAGTGTCAACTTCTTCAGAAAGCAACCAATTAGTCCACACTGCACTCCAATCACCATATGACATCCCTTTGAAAGTCTCCCAGGGATATAATACCTTAAAGTTCATATGGAAAATTATAGCGTCACTTAATATATCTGTGATTCTCGACTCAAATTTGTGCTCGATAAATAAAGCCAATAAAATAAATATTGAGCGAATCACTAGACATCCACACCGATAAATGGCATACATGATCATATTCATCAGAATTATAAAAAATCCCACTGAATTATTCAAGATAGAAAGGTGCAATTTTCACCTTGTACGGCATATGCGAAAATAAATAAAAAGCCTCCAGCATATATTATGATGGCGTGACCAGAGACATTCAAGAAGGAATATACTATAATAAAATGTCTAAGTTTACAAATTTTGGTAACCATTCCTATGCAATATTATTTCTAAGAGTTTTGGGCGATATGCACGCTAGCGAAGTTGGACGTTCATTAAGAAAGCTCTGGAATATTTACAAATTACTAAAGAATGGTAAACTCATTGATTTGCACGAATCTGTTGTTCCCAACGGGGGGCTATCCGTTTTAATAGGATATGGTCCTGAAATCTTCAAAATTCGTGGTATAAAGAAAAAAATACCCAGGGATTTCAAGGATTCACAGTTCCTTCCCGCCAAGTCAAACAAACCAATACTGGAAGGTTCCGGAATATCTTATGTAAATGATGGAGGTGAAAACGTTGGCACCTCACAACACATAGTCATACAATTTATTTCTGAGACTCAGCTTGCCTCAAGCAGAGCAATAGTAGAAACCTCAGAATATTTATCGGGTCTTTATAATGGTAACTCATGTTTAAGATTAACAAAGATCTATACGGGATTCCAGCGAGATGACATGCGTAGTTGGTTAGGGTTTCATGACGGACTTTCTAACATGAGGAGTACTAAAGAAAGGAAAGATGCCATATGTATCGATAGACAGTATAATCAACTTATCCCAGATGACTTTTGGACAATAGGAGGTACATACATGTCATTTTTGAGAATAGAGATTGGCCTCAAATTTTGGCGAAAAGTAAAGCGCAAAGATCAGGAGATAATAGTAGGGAGAGACAAGTTAACTGGAAAGCCACTTGTTGGACTAGACGAATACG
>VBPR01000210.1 GCA_005877345.1 Nitrososphaerota archaeon | reverse complement strand
GATTAATGTAGAAACTAATCCAATTCCAGCTGGGGATAGACAAAAAGTTGCAGTGACCGCATCGGATCCTCAAACAGGAAATACTCTTGATCGGGTGTTTGTACGTTTAACCATCAAAGATCCTTCAGGTAATGTTGTAAAAGACTATACAGACACTGATGGGGAACTCTCACCTTCTTTTAGGTTAGATAAAGCAATAACAGGTACGTATTCAGTCTTAGCAAGTGCCTCACAAGCAGGTATTAAAACCACAAAGTCTACGACATTTATAGTCCAGTAATTGGAATCGGCATACGTTTACAGAGTGAATCCAGCAAAAATAATAAGTCTAAGTTCATTTGCCCTGAGCATAATGGACTTACCAACTATACTCAAACTGCATAGTCAGAAATGGGAATTTTTCCGTTAATTCGCTATGGACGTTTCATAATATTTGAATAAAGTACTATGAGTATCATGCAGATTACCTCGCGAAAGCATCCATGTTGAAATTTAGGCTTTAATTGCTTCAAGGTGTTGAAACAGAACGAAAGCCTGCATTGGCTTATTTGAGTTTAAGATCGATTCGATTTCACTCTATTAAGTTAATAATGTATTGATATAGGCAAGACAGCATAAATTCATGTTTTATTACGTGGAACTATGCGCAACATGATTAACCGGATCTCCTCGTACATCAAAAAGTCCCATCCAACCCAGATCTGTGAACTCCGCCTGATGCGCATGGAACATGTAAGTTCCAGGATAGTCATATGTAAATTCCATAATACCTCTATCTCCCTGTGTTAACGTTACTATGTCTGTATTATAATCTGAAGTTTCATCAGTACCAGCAGTATAGTAGTCAAACATGGAACCATGGATATGGATTGAGTTGACCAGGTCAAATTCCAACATATTTACAATGTAAATACGGTATTGTTTGCCGGTTTGTAACACAATTGGATGCATCATATACTCAAATGCCTTTCCATTAACTGTATAAATTTCATTATCCCTCTCACTTTTGCCAGCATCTTTTTCTTTGATAGCTGGAACAGCAGAAACATGCGTCATATTGGCATCTGTGCTAGTTTCGTTGCTATTGGCACCTTCAGTCACATTCCCAGCTTTTTCATCTTGTTGACTTGTCTCAAATAGTGAAGCTGGTGGTAGATGGGTAGGTCCTTCTTGATCGTAATCCATGTCATAACCATTAAGAAGCATAGCCATCTCTGTCATCTGTGGCCGGGGCTCTCTTGGATCAATAATCATCATTCCATATAATCCCCTGTTTATATGATCTGCTATTGGATCTACATGACAATGATACGGGTATACACCGTAAGGTTGTGCAATAAATTCATAAGTGAAACTTCTACCTGGTGAAATGGCACCTCCTGGATATCCACCCATTGAAACGCCATCATTCTTGGCGAAGTGGATAGAGTGAGTATGAAGCGAATGGGGATGTTCATTCTCGTTGCTATTAATAACTCTGATACGGACCAGATCTCCTTCTGTAACTCTAATAGTCGGTCCGGGTATAGTACCATTATATGTCCATGCATCGAATATATGCCCCTCATATGAAATAGGAATTTTTTGATGCTCTTGAACAATAAGTGTGAATTGTCGGACAGTTCTTCCGCTTTGATCCTTTGAGACATGACCACAATTGAAATATGTTAGGTATTCTACGGGAGTAGGCTTCTTACTCAGATCAGTAGCACAATTCTTAATTTTATCGTATTGCTGTTGAGAAATGTGAGTTGCTGGGGTTTGAGCATAAACGGACAAGTTCAAGAAAGGAAAGCTAAAAGATGAAAAAATCAAGGTAATTGACAAAACCAATGCAAGAAAATACGCATCCTGCCTAAACACGTTTTATCAAAGAGATCCTTTGATATAAAAATGTTAATCATTTTTAAATTTCTACGACGAAATAAACAGGTCGTTAATGAATTTTATATTTTGTTCACTAATTTAAGGATTTTTAATAATAATACTCACATTTAAAGAAAATCCTAATTGCTCACAGAAATCTGTACACATCGTTAATAAAGTTACTTTACAAATTAGAAAAGATAACTTTCTGTTAGCTTTTAATTAAACAAAAAAAGCTATCTTATAACTTTTTACTGATAGGTGTTTTTTGGTCCTTCTGTTCTAGAGGTTGATGATGATGGTTGATAGTCTGATATATTCCCACAAATGAGGTCATCTGCTACAGCTGCCTGACTGAGCTCAGCCTTAATTTGAGGACTCAAATATTCTGCATGGTAAAGGTATTCAAAATGGTTTTTGAAATAGCTCAAATGTCGTTTGTGAATTGACATCCTTTACCTGCACGGCCTTGCCTGTCTGTTCCTCTTTGATAGTGAAATTTAGAGGGTCGTTCTGTCGCCTGTCATAAAGCTGCTTCAATTCTCTTTTGTAAAGGGAAGCTTGATATTTGTCACTTCAATCTCTAAATTTAGTTAAGCATGCCTATAGAATTACTCAATCGAAGTGAATCAATAGTAGGCTTTATTTCATTTAAGATGTTATCAAAACTCTCTTTTGGACTCATTAATACTATTGCATACAAGTCGCCTTGTTTTTCTGTTAAAATCAACATTCCCTTATAAGGAACATCATAACCCTTATCTAACAAATCTAAAATACTACCTGGCTGTATAAAAGTAGAAGTATTTGCGAGTTTTGAGGGAGAAGTAAGATTCAGGAAATACCTATACCCAAAGTTACTATGACCAAATGTTACTTGGTCTAAGGATTCTAATATTCCTTGGTCTGCAAAAGCTTGGGCCATAATTGGACCTACAAGGAATAATGGAAACGACATATTGATAGGACCCTTGTTTATTGCAAATGTGCTTTTGGTAGGCTTTTGATACCACCACATTGTATCCGGATTATTATCGGGATCCGGTTGCCAGTTTGTCGGAGGAGTCACCTTAATTTCACCACTTGCAAGGCTTGGAGCAAATAATAATGAAAGTGTTGTTACCAAAATAATTAGAGCTATAATACTATTCAATCTCCCCCTCCTTTTTCACCACTTTTATTCCCTTTAATGCTAAGCGAAAAGCAACCAATACATTATCGTAACTTGTATCTTATTTAGATAGTTTTCCTAGAGCGTCTGATATTGCAGTTCTTAATGATGTTATTAACTTATCAAGCTTTGGGTTTATTTATTGCCACTAAAGGACGTTCAGCTCTAACAACTCTTTAGTATAATCAACATGTCTTTTGCTGAGGTAGAAAAGGGGACCGGAATGACGTTGATATAACGAGCTAAATCTAAGTTGTGTTTCTTGCAGTAAAGCATCTTATCATGAATGTATTCCCATCTAGTAGTTTCACCTACCAGCTCTTTCAAAGTAGTAATAAACTCGGGAGTAGCAGCATCTTGTTCGCTTTTGCAAATTTGAATGTCGGGTTGATAACACCGCTTTCTCATATTCGAAATAGTCGGTCTCTGTTGTCTGGTTTGTCGAATGAATCGATGGTCATTAATAACGCCGTCCCTATTCATTTTCTGTAGTGGTATTGGTTCCGTTTCCCACTGCCCCCGCCATACTCACCATAGCACCGGAGACATCAATGACGGACTGAGGGATACCTTGCGGATAATATTTCGTTTTGAATTTATCTATATCTACCTGGTTGAGTAACGTTTTTAATTCGTCCGCTTTCCATAAGTCCAACCATTTGCCAGTTTCATCGTGGACGAAATTGCATGTATGGCCAAAGAATTGTTTTAATTCGGGCTCAGTTGCGCTAATATTTGTCGATCCAAACATTTTCAAAAGGATCATTCCACTATAAAAACTCGAATAACAATCCACGAATGTTCCTGACTGAGATCCTGTTTCTGTGTTGTTCGTTTCATTAATAAATTGTTGTCCGTTTACAGCATTAACTGTTAGACTAAATGCCGTCAATAGACCAACGACCAGTAATATTGCCTTCATTTTCCTTTATTCCCCTAATGTGCATGTCAACATCAATGACAAGCTCATTTCACAAAAGAGTTAATATCACTCTCTTATAAAGTAGGGTCTGACTAGTCTACTCTTGCAGTTTGTAAAGATAAACTTTCTTTTTCAGCGTTGATTTTCAATTAATGATTTTATAATATAGCGGTGACAATGTTTTCCTTTCTCACAATAGCATAGAAGTGTTATCGTTTCCCCCTTCTTTGAACGTTGACGCAGCTCTTCAATTTTATTGACTGCATTACTTTCTTTCATCTGTGGAAGGAATTTTACTCTATATCTTTTCCAATCTTCCTCAGTCTTTTTACTATCATTCCATTTGTTGAGTGTGTCCTCCTCTGGAGATAAATCCTTAATCCATTCATCGAAACGGTCTTTCTTCTGACCCCTAGGTCATTTTCTAGTAATTAAAATCCTAGTGCCGTCCGAATTTTCTTTTGGCTCATAGAGACGTTTAGTTTTAATCATTTTATTTAGTCACTAAAATAACTAGTCCAACTATTAGAGTGGCAGCGGTCTTCCGTCTTTTGTCTATGTAAGGCCCGTATTGAATCAAACATTTTCCTCTTGGAATTTCTGTTTTTCTTCTTTTTCTTCTTCTCTAACTTCCCTTGAAACTGTGTTTGCACATATCGACAGTTGAGTCAATAGGGGGAGGGATGATTCAATAGGTAAACGTGCAATTCTTTCAATCTCCTCATCATCATAAAAATCTTCAAAACCCGACATAGCTAACAAGAGTTTTATTTCCTGAATTCTATGTTGAATTTTTTCATCCATACTTTCATTTCATTATCATGTTATTTATTATAATGACTGTGGTAAGTCAGTAGACTGAGCTAAACTAATCGCCCCATGACAGCCCTTGAGCCTTCAATCCATAGTCCTCTATACTAGCCGAATTAGGATAACCGGATAAACGTGGATGATTTTGATGACAATGGGAGTCATATTCTTTTTTAGATTCTGGTTTGAAGTTATAACGATATCTTGTAAGAAAATCCTATTTCTATAATGCCCAAAATAATTTCTATTCCAATATAGAATTTTTCTAAATTTGATCTAATCTATTTCAATTAACATGAACAAGTTTGTGATGAAACATTTGGTAAAATAAATTTCACATTGCTAGAAAATAATCAGTCCCCAACTTGTTAATCGCCCTATTTAGAAAATATAATAGTTCTGAAAAATATACCTGATTTTAATTAAGAAAAAAAATAGCGGCCGAATATTAGTAAAACATGACATAACATGATTCAGATATTTCTTACCTAGCTCTTAAAAGAAATAATCCTATCATTAAATCCAATGGAAAAGTCAAATGGAACAAAGATAGCTGTAATTATAGTAGTATTTAGTCTATTGATATATTCAATTTTTTTTAATCAAATCGCACTTGCGCAAGAACTTGAATTAAAAAGTGTAGGAAAAGGCACCGTTTCTTGTGATGGCGGCAATGAAATCAAGGGTGTGAGGATAAACTTTTTTGTGTCCCAGGATAAAGGAACATCATTTGCGGAGTGGAATATTGATCATCAGAAATTAGGATCTGCGGGAGGAATCATTACTAAAGTAAAGACGTCATCAGATAGTTTTGATTTGAAAGGAGTTGAAGCTTTTGATAATATTTGCAATAACGAAACACCTTCTGACATTAACCTTTCAGGAAACTGTGGAGCAGGAACGGTAAGACTAGTATCCGATAACGGAAACAAGGGTACCTTTACATCTAATGTTAAATGTGGTTGAAGATTATTAATACTATAGTAGCGGTATGGTAATATTTTCCAAACAAGGTGAATTAGAAATCAACAGATTAATAATGATTTAAAAAGATTATAAATAGAACATTATAACAACGATTGAGCTTGAATCTCACTTTTTTAAAAAAATGGCTTCCTATCGCTGCCATTTCTGCATTGATTCCAATCATCATTAGTCTCATATTAGGTACTCCTATATTACAAGCACTTGTGGCTTCTGGCCTCACCGTCCTGCTTGTAGTAAGTGGTCTTCTCTTTAGATCTTATGGACGTGAAAGAAATCATGGAGTTTCAAATCCATAAAATAAAACATGTATAAAAAAATAATTTCTACTATTCAAACCAGTTTGGTAATTGCAGCTGCCCTGTCAATGACATTTTCATCCAATATACTTAGCATCAAATTGTAATACTGTAGAAATGATCGACCTTTTTCTGTTGCCCGATATGTCAATACGCCATCATCCAGATTCTGAATAATTAATTCCTTTTCTAAAAGTTCGTACAAGTATCTATTGATTTGCTCATAACTTAAATTTCCCTTGTACATTATGTGCGTTTTTCTTATACCTGCTTTACATAAATCTACTATGTCTGCCATAATCTGGATCTTTCCCCTATTATTTTCATTTTTACACACCGTTTTGCTCATTTCGTTGTTATGAAAGATACTTAAGTAATTAAGGAGAACCATGAAATTCCATAGTGGAACGATCGTTCCATCTCAATTAAAACTGGGATCGGACTTCTACCGTTACGGGCTTACTCTGCTATTATAATTGGAACTAGAAATTCGCACCACACTACAGTAAACAAACCTATAGAATAATAACCATAATTTTTTACCACTTCCATTTATGATGAAACGAGTCAAAACTGAGATAATTAGGGTAAATGCCCGGAAGCCGAGCTATGCAATAATTCGAAAAGCAGCAAATTTGATTCGTAAAGGTGAAGTTATCGCATTCCCAACAGAAACAGTATATGGATTAGGAGGAAACGCATTAGACCCGTCATCGGTATCAAAAATTTATAAAATCAAAGGCAGACCTTCCGACAATCCACTAATCGTCCACATAGCAGATATAAAGACTTTCAGCACATTGGTAAGCGAGATTCCTCCTGATGCTAGCAGAATTATCAGCAAGTTTTGGCCCGGCCCGATAACCCTAGTCCTAAAGAAATCAAGGATTCTGCCTGAAATCACTACCGGGGGTTTAAACACAGTCGCTGTTCGTATGCCAAAAAATAATGTTGCTCTAGAATTAATTAAAGAATCTCGCTTTCCCATTGCAGCACCATCTGCAAACATTTCAGGAAAGCCAAGTCCTACGAATGCCACTCATGTCAAAGATGATCTTAATGGAAAAATAAAATTGATCCTAGATGGTGGTAGTACTGAAATTGGAATTGAATCTACAGTGATTGATATGACACAACGCACTCCAGTGATCTTGAGACCCGGTGGAATTTCAAAGGAGTCGATTGAGGATGAAATAGGCAAAGTTCACTCTCATAATTCACATCTTGGTTTGCATGGGAGCACGATTAATATGAATAAATCACCTGGAATGAAATACAGGCATTACTCACCGAATGCCCAAGTGATACTAGTAGAGGGTACCGAATTCAACGCAAAGAACAAAATCATTGATTTGACTCAAAAACTAAAGAGTGAAGGCAAGAAAGTCTGTATAATGACCACTAGTAAATCATTGAAGGTAAATGCAGATAAGCTTCAATACATGGGAAAGACGTTAGAGGCGATTGCAAGAAATTTATTTGACATCATAATAGTCCAGGGAATTCAATATAATAAAGCAGGTTTTGCCATAATGAATAGACTAAAGAAAGCTGCTATTACAAGTATAAGAGTGTGACTTGATATTAATCCATGCGTTGTTTGACTGTTAGCCCGGATATCAAATTCTTAATAAATGGATTTCTTCCAAGGTAGGATCCAATTTTCTTAAAGTTACATTTATCCATAAACGGGATAATCGATATTGTCTTAACTTCAGTTAATCTTTCTATAAATTTTGGGGTCAAAGATTCCACAATACCGGGATGCTTTGGCATCTGATTAAAAATTACTCCGATTATTGGGATCTTAGTTTCTTTACATGCATTTATGGTTAATATTGTATGATTAATAGAACCCAGCTTGGGGCTGGACACAATAATAATAGGCAGACCCATCTTCCTAATTAGATCTAGTAATGAAAATCTCGTTGTGATGGGAACCATAATACCCCCAATCCCTTCTACTAGAGTAAAATCATATTTTTTTTTAAGAAAATTAAATTTTTTAGTTACTATTTTTAGATCTACAGCTGTATTCAATATCTCAGCTGCCATTAAAGGTGAAGCAGGTATTGGGAAAAATACTGGATTTAGAATATGATCAGGCTCCTTTATATTTGCAGCTTTGGCAAGTATAGCGGTATCTTGGGACTTGTAGTTCCTTGAATATGTCTTAGACGAAGTCGCTAATGGCTTCATGATACCCACTTTGATTTTATTTTTACGAAGCAACCAGGCTAACCCACATGCCACTGAAGTTTTTCCAATTTCAGTATCAGTACCTGTAATAAATACACCTTTTAATTCATCAGGGGATACAGAAGCTGGATGTCTTTTCGTAAATAAACGTAAATATGCTATTATTTAGATTTTTTATGTCGAATCTTTTTCCATTCAAAATAATTCTGAAAGATTATATTGTAATAGAAAGTATTCATTTTCGGGTTTTTGGCTTATACCATAGGTAAAATTAAAATCCAATTGGGGTCCACTGTTTCTTAAATTGGATACCAAAAATAAAATTCTACTTGCTGCTGTCACTCTTGTAATTTTTTCAATATTGTCTTGTAAATCTTATGCGACAGAACTGCAGGATAGTAATAAAACTTCGGTGTATAATCCCGATTTCTATCCTCAATATAAAAAAACTACTGTTTCAATAAATGGATTTAAAGTCCTGTTGGCCTTAGCATCTACAGACGAACAGAGGATCAAAGGACTATCAGGTTTGGAAAAGTTGAATGAGAATGAAGGAATGTTATTTTTGTTCGACCAACCATCAAAGCAAGGATTTTGGATGAATGAAATGAAATTGCCAATAGACATAATTTGGCTGGATTCAAAGGGTAGAGTGATTCATACCGAAAAAAATCTGGAACCGTGTAGAATATTCATGGCGTGTCATGTTTACACGCCCCAGGTGGATTCATCATATGTAATAGAACTTCGGTCGGGTTTTACTAACGATCATTCAATAAAGAATGGTACAATAATTAATCTTAATCTAACACAGAACAATTAATTTTTAATTAACGATCATTAAAATTGAGCAATATTTAATCTAAGACAATGGGAGAAAATGACATTGTCATAATTTTTGACAAGAATGAAGTCAAACCAAAAGAGGAACTCAATGGAATCGTAAAAATCACTTATCCCGGCCGATTTGATAGCATTGTTATAAATTCACAAATAGAAAATACCAGTGACATTTTTACTTTCATAAAACTTAATGGCAAAAAAATCGACTATTCATATGCAAGAATGCCTATACTAAAACAGGATATAAAAGATGTAAACGAAATTAAATTTACAGTAACCACCAAACATGTTCCTCAAACACTTTCAAACGTTAAATTCAGGGCTTCTATAATTCAAGAACACAAGGAAGTTGCAGATAATGTAGCCTTCCTTAGAATAGTACCCTGAGGCAAAATACTAATGGTAACTGCAAGTATTTACAAAGATTAGATTGTGATATATCTTAAATCTAGATTGAAGAAAGGAAAAGTGTGCTGCAATTTAATCATAAAAGGTTAGACGAAACTCTTTACAATAATTACTTTTCCTGTCATCCATGGATGAGGTTCACAATGATAAGGATACTCTCCATCTTTAGTAAACGTAAATTCATATGTTTTCTTTGGAAGTACTAAACCGATACTATCTATTGAATTAAATGGACCATTTATCTGATCCTTGAACTGAGTATCACTAGTAACAGAATGAGCAGTAGTATCAGTGTTTGTCCAAATTATCTTATTGTTCACACCTAGTGTGCCCCTTATTTCCTTTGGCTGAAAGTTTTTCTGCTGTGAGGGTTGTGATGAACCTTCTATAATAGATACTTTGGCTGTGTCTGGTGGATTCAGAATTTCCTTTGGTAATTGTGGTTTAGCATTTGCTTCTTTAGTATAAACAAATTGATAGTAAGCCATACTGGCGGTCACAGCAATAATAAATGCAACGACACTGATTCCTGCGGTGTGATTGTTCATTTATCTTCTGGTTAATTAAATTGACGACTATATATAATATTAAGATTAATTATCGTTTGAATATGTGATAATTTTGTATTCAATGAATCGATTGAAATTTTGAATTCGAGAAGTGATTATTTTTTGTCATCCGAAACTACTTTATGTGCACTATGCGTTGGTCCGGTAGATTCTGTTTTATTTACAGATTGGACTGACTGTGATGAAGAGGTACTCCCCTTTGTAGAAGGAGCCAATGCTTTTTCTTTAGTTACAGAATCTTCAAGGACTTTAGAGCCGGCAGTAAGCTCACCTGCTGTGGGACCTGTTTTTGGTAGTGAAGGAGGCTTTGCCTTCATAGGCATTGGTGGCACGGTTGGCTTTGGTGGTGGAGCTTTTTGCATGGATTTTGCATGTCTGTATACATGAAACATGGCTGCAAAAACAAGCATAATGATACCTACAATAAACAACGAGTAGTTTTTCATTCCGGCAAGTACTGCGTAATATGCAGCGATATTAAGGTAAACTTGAAATAACAAGAGAGCAATGAATACTGCGTATATCGTTTTTTCAGACAAGTTTATTGAGCTTTTGCCTGAAGGTTTTTTGGGTTGAATCTTTGCATTTGCTTCTGCATTTCTTGCCAATTTTATCATCATATAAGTGAAACCGAATGACAATGGCACGAGTAGAATCATGACCAGATAAAGGAAAACGGGATCAATTACAAGTCTTTCTAGTAACGATTTGGTTCTATCTGGATCTATGTAGAAACCCCAGTAAGTAGTTACTATTATTTGAGCTATACTAGTAATGCCTATTGCAGTTACTATTGGTCTATCTTTCCATGAAAATTTCTTGTATCGATCGATAAACGGTACTATAACCAATACAAAAATAAACAAACCTGGCCAAGCTACACCCGTCGTAAATTTATCATATGCACTACGCAGGAAGGCGTACAGTCCAGTCAAGTACCACTCAGGTACAGTGATACCCGGTGGAACACTAGGATCGAATTTCAATCCCATATCCACAGGAAATACACCGCCTGTTATCATTATTGCGCCTGTTATTGCCATTACCATTGGAACATCAAATACCAAGAATCTAGGAAAGTGTACAACCATTAGACCCAACATCGCTATAGGTAGGAAGAAGACATGAAAAGCATAAAACCGCAAAACAAAATCATGGAATCCCGATCCGAAGAAAGCATCTCTCATCTGTGGTCCCATTATAGGGATTGAATTGGTAAGCGAAGCTGCAATAGAAATAGCTAATTCTGCCCTTTCGCTGAAAATAATATCATATCCTGTAAAGGCCTCTAATATTGTGAGTACTCCTATTATAATTCCGGTAACCCAAAGTATTTCATTTCTAATCTTGTATCTCCCACTAAAATACTGGTAGTACATGTGGAGTAGTGCTACCATGACCATTGCGTTTGACGCATGATAATGAATGTTTCTTAAATGAAATCCATAGGGAATTGTATCATTAATTGTTTTAACACTATTCCAAGCTCTATCTAAGATCGGCTCATAAAAAAGCATTAGTAATGCTCCAGTGATGCCTAGAATTATGAAAAGAACAAAGGTAAGCATTCCTAAAAATCCAAGTGGACTTACAAATCTACTTGGGAATGTAAATTTCAGTCCCATGAAGATAGTTCGTTCTACCCCAACGTAAACCCACCTGAGGAAACGAGTCAGACTATTTTCTTTATGTAAGGTAACGCCCATAACCTACTATCCCATTCCCATTAACGCTCCAATTCGGAGGTTTAATCCACATGTTACCATCGGTAGCAATCTCTAAATCTAATCTAGGTAATACATTATTAGGAGGGGCCTGCAGAGAAGCAGGACCTGCAAATGCTTTACCAGTAAGAGGATCATACATGCTTCCGTGACATGGACATTCACCTCTTTTTCTTCCCTCTTGTGGCCAATATTTCCAGAGACACCAAAGATGTAGACATACCATGCTGAATAGTCTAAATGCAGATACGTCATTCTTTTTACCGCCAAGTTCCTCAGGCAATCTAATGAATTGCCATGTACGAAATGATTCCTTATTCAATGCTGTATCATTGGTTTTAGGATATATGACAGCTTCTGAGTGGTTAACCGGAAAACTATTGACATTAGCTTGAGAACCGTCCGGAAGTTCCACCTTTTGTCTTTCTTTTGATTGTCCAGTTGGATTTGGAAGAAATTTTCCCCAGTCAACAAAAGGCGCAAAAGTCAATACTGTACCTGCGGCAGCCATGAGTTTTATGAAATCACGTCTTGATACCTTACCTCCACTTTTCGGAGAAGGCTGCTGAGCCATACAAATCTACAGACTCAAAATATATCATATAAACTTTTATTCACTAAACATCATTTCGCCTTATCAGAAGTCAAATAATTTTATTAAATTTCTATTGTGAATTTATAGCAAATCTATCTCTAATTAGTTGGCTTATTAGATTACATGGCATCTAATTTTTTTAATTTAGTGTTAAACCTTTCTCTGAATTCTGGAATGTTAATAATTGTTCTTTCGTGGATTCCTTCACCTATTTTTTCGATTTTATCCACCGCATCTACTTCAAAAGTAACCCTTCGGTTATTGACATTGACTACTTTAGCTTTTAATTTAATTTCTGCTCCAACAGGAGTTGCTTTTAAGTGCCTGATATTAACCAGAGTTCCTACCGAATCCCATTCCTCATCTTGCAAAAATTCTTCCTTTAACAACAACCTACAAGTTTCTTCCATTTCTGAGATCATAGAAGGAGTTGAAAAAACGTTCTCGCCTTCCCACAAAAAACTCGTACCCTGGCCTTCATTTACTCTAATTTTCCTTTCCTTCGCAGCACCATTTACTATTTTCTTAACCATGAGGAGAGACCTGTTTTTTAGTAATTATAATAAAAAGAAAAGGGTCTGGGGATACTACTTTCTGTGTCGTACAGCAGATATTATTGCATATATTAAACCTACTGACAATCCAAATGCCAAGGGTATCCATACTCCGAAGCTTTCACCAGAGACGTAGATTTGTTGAATTATGCTTTCGAACATTATTAACAGTGGTATAAAGTATTAGTATATTAGATTTTCTCCAACAATTAGGAACAAGTAAGATTCTCTTAAAGACTAAAGCTAGAATTTCTTGTTATTTCTTACTATCAGAAAGGAGTTGAATAATAGATTGTTCGTTGCCCTTAAATTACCCGTTGGGGACTATTTGTGAATATGAAAATGCAGAAAGAGTTGAAAAAATTCTGCCCAAAGTGTAAGAAACATACAGTTCAATCAGTGGCCATATACAAGAAAGGCAAAGATAGAAAAACAGCTGAAGGGGCAAGACGACATGCAGAGGACAAAAAGGGATATGGTGGACAAAAATTTCCAGAGCTAAAGAGAACTGCTAAAACTACAAAGAAAATTACCCTTAGATATACTTGTAAAAGTTGTCAGCGTAAAACAATGAAGGAAGGTATGCGAATGCGCAAGCTGGAAATTGAGCCTTAATTTGTGACGTGCAATGAGAAAAGAAAATATTTTGATTCCAAAACCAAGAAGCAACTTTTTATCCGTACGATGCACAAGTTGTCAGGAAAAGCAAGTTATTTTTTCCCATGCAACGAGTGACATTAATTGCAAGTCATGTGGAAATCCGATAGCGAAAAAAACTGGCGGAAAATCGGCGATCCTTGGAGAAATCATTAGTATCCTTGATTAAATTTTTTAGAAGTTACTAAGAAGTAATCTTTTTTTGTATTTATGTTAAATGCCAGTCTTTCATTATTTAATGTTATGTACTGTTCTTTGATTACCTGCCCCTTTTGTATTTTGGACGAATCAAAAATCGTTATTCCGGAGTGAAAGTACTCTTTGTTTCCTAATTTTATTGAGATGGTAGGGTTCAGGCCCAATTTTGTTATGAATTCCTTATCCATTACTACCGAGATACACTGGTTGTCACCGTCCCAAGTAGAAATTATATTCTCAATCAATTCCGGAGTAATTAATGGTATATCTGAAGGCAAGACAAAAACAGTTGAAGGTTTCAATTTTTCCAAAACAAATATTAGATCAGACGAGTAGTCAATACCACTTGTCTCTATAATCTCAAGAAATCCACTAAATGAATATCGATGATTTTTTAGAAAATTCAGGGTAAATTTACTATTGCAACTTGCAGCTGCATATATTCTATTAAATTTTTTAGAATCTTTTAAAGATACTAGAATGTGCTC
Organism: Nitrososphaerota archaeon; assembly: GCA_005877345.1. Classification (GTDB taxonomy): domain Archaea; phylum Thermoproteota; class Nitrososphaeria; order Nitrososphaerales; family Nitrososphaeraceae; genus TA-21. The sequence continues at coordinate 2,870 of VBPR01000210.1, read as the reverse complement.
AATTAATGGTTCATTATTAAATTTGAGCATAGCTTTGTCCGAACAGAAATCCTTAATTCTTTCACCTTTACCACCACACATGATCAGCGCTAACATATTTTGCGTCATTTTCAGATTGTCAATGTGGATAATATCAGTAATGATGATAAACGACAAATTTCATTTGAAGCCCCGAAAGTATCACCACTTACTCCTCCAATGTTCTTGTAAGATACAACATAAATGATAAGACCTATAACTATTACAATCCCTAAAGTTAGTAAACCCATCATACCTTCTATAACAAATACTAATAATACAGCGATAACAGCAGATATAATTATTTTGTTTAGTTTTTTCATCTCAATGGTGAATGAGGAACTAAAACCAGACCAAGCAGAATGTCCCACAGATGCCTGCATTACCATGACATATTTTGCTATTATCTCGGAAACAATAATGGAGTAGAATAATCTAAGTGAGGATTCAAAATTTAACAATGCAATAAATAGACCTATGAAATTAATAATTAATGCAGTAGCTCCTGCGGCTCCTACTAGTGGATCAGACATTGCTTTTCGCTTAGATTCCCTGTCCCCCTTTATCATTAGCCCATCGGCAAAATCGGCTAATCCATCTATGTGATGAACACCAGTAATTAGAACAAATGTTACCAATACTACCAAGCTCGTGACGTATTGCGGAAGGTATGTAGAGGACAACAGTGCTACGAAACCTACAATTATCCCGATTATCGCTCCACAAAGTGGAAAAAAATGCATGTTCTTCGCAATGATATCTAGATTAAAATTATACTCCTTTGGCATTGGAATGATTGTCAAAAAAGAGAGAACAGAGATAAATGACTTAAATACCATACAGAATGTCCCACCAACCGAGAAACGACAATAACAAGACCATGGGTATTGATACGATAACAAAAAACAAGATGACTGATAATTTTACCATATTCAGGGCATTTTTACATTTTTCAATAGATAGGGGCTCGATATTTATACCCAATTCATAATACCCAACTTTTTCTAACCTCACTCTGAGGGCCCCTGCCAACGCAGACATTGGATATCCACCATTAAGACTAGGTGTATTTTTGTGATCCTTGCGCATGATCAATATTGAATTTTTCCAATCTGCCCCGACTATCTTTGAAGAAATTACTAGCAATAACGCACACAACCGCGCCGGAACATAGTTTGAAATGGTATCTAGCTTTGCTGCCATCCAGCCTATATCATAATGATACTTATCCGTATAACCTATCATTGAATCAAGCGTATTGATAATTCGATAAGCAATTGCGCCTGGAGGGCCAAATAGTGAGTAGTAGAATAATACAGATCCTATTCCATCTACCAGACTTTCTCCAATCGATTCTATTGTAGCAGATATTATATGTTGTCTATCAAGAGTATCAGTCTTTCTTCCCACAATAAATGAAAGGTTCTTTCTTGCATCAATCAGATTTTTTTCTTCCAGCGCATTAATTACCGCAGTTATATGTTTCTCTAAAGTAAGGATTGCCATTGTGAATTTTAATACTAAGAGTGAGAATATCAACAATGCAACTATTCCAAATAATTTGTAAAGGGTAATTGAAAAGTAATATGACACCACAGAAATCCCCAACGTCAATATCAAGGCAAAAATTATACCCTTTAGTTTTTCCTCTTTAGGACTAGATTTATGCTTTAATTTTGGTATAGAGTAGTTTACAAGTTTTCCAAACCATGAGACAGGATGAATCCTGTTTGGAGGATCGACAAGTAAGAAAGAAAGCGCAATGCCACCAGCAAGCGTTAACAAAATAAATTCAGAGATCATGATTCATTTTTACAATATTTAAAAGATATTTCATGTCAGTATTTTTTTTAAAAGTGGATGCAACGTTGTCAATTTGCTCATCAAGGTAGCTCTTACTAAACGAGGATTTTGATCTCTTTTGATCCAATGAATCTTCATTTGGAATATTGAACTCTGCTTTCGGAATTACTCCTAGGACCTTCTTTTTTGTCATTTCTTGAACAGATATTATTGCTTTATTTAGTATAGATTTTTGTCCTAGAAACTTGTTAATTATTATACCTTTTACAAATTTTCTTTGTGGAGCTGGCAATAGTTTTATCGTTCCAACTATCGCCGCAAAGCATCCCCCACGTTCAATGTCTGCTACCAATAATACTTTAGATTTAATTTTTTCGGCAAGGATCATATTTGCTATATCATAGTTTGATAAATTAATTTCTGCAGGGGATCCTGCACCTTCTATTAAAATTAGATCATTTTCCTTCCTAAGACTCTCTAAATCTTGTAGAACCTTAGGAAATCCTTTTTGAAGAACAAAACTAGTGTAGTATTCTTCTGCACTCATGCGCAAATTTTTTAATCCTCCCAAAATGATCTCGCTTATATTATTTCCGAGAGGTTTCAAAAGAATTGGATTCATTCTAATGTCTGGTTGTACTCGAGCCGCAATGGCTTGAACAGCTTGAATTCTTGCCATCGCCCTTACTGAGTGATTTTCTTTAAGAACATAAAAATTCGAAGTCATATTTTGGGCCTTAAATGGACATACCTTATATCCCATGTTGGAGAATATTCTGCACAGGGCTACTACCATAGTACTCTTTCCAGCCCCTGAAGAAGTTCCTTGTATCATCAGCAAATTTGCTTTCATTTATCAATGGACTCCAATGAATTGAGTAGCTCCAAATTTTCATCGTGGGTCTTCACCGCAACTCTAATGTACCTGTCATTTATGCCCTTAAAATCACTACAATCTCTAACAAGGATGCCATTTTTTTTAAGTAGTAAATCCCTAATTTGCGTTGAGTTACCGTGATGCAAATAGATCAAATAATAATTTACATCTG
>VBPR01000209.1 GCA_005877345.1 Nitrososphaerota archaeon | reverse complement strand
ATAATTTGTATTGCCTCTTCTAGTCTTGACAATCTTTCACTCGCGGGAGGAAAATGAATTCCATATGCATGGGATTCATCCTCATTCCAAGCAGCACCTATTCCCATGAATAATCTTCCCTTGCTTAACACATCCAAGGTGGCAGCTACCTTGGCTAGAACAGCAGGATACCTGTACGTGATGCCTGTGACTAGAGTTCCAAGTTTGATCTTGCTAGTTAATCCTGCTACCACGGATAAGGTTGTCCAGCTTTCAAGCATAGGTTCTTCCACTTTTCCTATCATCGGAATCTGATGGAAATGATCCATTACCCAAAAAGAATCAAAACCATTGTTTTCTGCAGTCGTGGCTAATTTCTTTAGGGAATCTATGATTTGAGAAGTATCATCACCTCTGTAATCGAAATTAAAGTTGGGTTTTTGCAAGCCAAATCGCATATTATCTCATAGATTAAAGACGATTATAAACTTAGTATGAGAACATTCACAGATGTGCTATCGCTGAATAAGTAAGTATTCAGAAGCTAAAGCATAATAGGGTTCTTTATGTTGTCTCAACTCGTTAATTGATGACTCTACTTACTAACAGAGTTCAAATCGCAAATATCAAAAATTGCTTTCAAGCTTGCGAATCACAACAACGAGCTCTATTGACAAGTAGTTCTGGTTCACATTCCTAGAAAAAGAAAAGCTTAAAGCTTAGTTTTTTATTGATATCATAGGAATCCGATTTTAGAACCGACATCGTCACGTATCACTTCTTGCCTTTAGCGATTTTAGTTCTTTTATGTTTAGCATGCACTCCGTCTTCAGGATGTTGTACCCAATTGATAGTCTATTGTAAATAACCCGTTATCGTATTTCAAGAATTAATCTAATTACAGCTCCCTTTATTGAAGTGTTACTAGGTCGGATGAGCTTTTCAATGTTCAATTATATTTTTATATTACACTACCAATAGGAAGTATCGATTGATCTATTCTTCATAGCACTTGAGAAATAATGTATTTAGATACAATGTTTAGGAACTTTTAGAAACAGCAATTAAGAGAAATAAAGATATTTGACGGAACACTTTAGAGTTTGGATAGAAAATTACTACTCCGCTTCATTAATTCTTATAACATTCTACTCAAGCCTTTTTATAGTATGTAGTACAGGAAAATTAATAGAAATGATCTTAAGCATGAGATGGGAGGTTTAAGCTTCCGGTGTCTGCAAATAATAGAATTGTTAGTATCGTAGACGACGACCCAGGTATCACTATGTTTTTCCAAGAGGCTCTACGAAGTATTCCAGGAATTACAATATTTACTTTTACAGATCCTATTTTGGCACTTGAGCATTTTGAAGATAATGGTTATGCTTATGTGGCGGTAATATCTGATTTCAAAATGCCTGGCTTGAATGGCATAGAATTCTTAAAAAAAATAAAGGATTTGAATAGGTTTGTGAGAACTATACTAATGACTGCATTTGAAGTAGATAATAATCTATTTCAAGAATATACCAATAAGAGAATCATAAATGGGTACCTTCAGAAGCCAATAAGTTTACACGATCTTGTTAAAGAGGTAAATACCCAGTTGGATTCTTACGAACTGCAAAAAAAATATCCTTTCTAATGAGCGGAATAATATAATATTTCTACAATTTTGCCACAGTACTCATCTAAGGATTCACATTGTAAACAATGGGAATCGCTTCCGAGCATTACAAAGAAGATTTTAAAAATAGAGAAACCATGGAGTTGATTTGAATTTATTTTGTAGGGGTTTCTAATAAGTAATATTTTTGATGATTAAAAATCTGAGTGGGAACAAAATTAAATAATAGAAAAACAAGGCATGTAACAATGACACTTTTTTCTGATAATGTCGTGCTATTAGGTGTCATTTCTATTATTATAATTGCGGTAGCATCATATGGGTTGTTTTTTCTTCTCCAATATGATAACGAGAGGAATATTAGAGAAAGCATATTTCAACAGGAATTAGATCGCCAAATAAAATCTACTAACTCTATATCTCAGCATATTGGTTCTGATTTGCGGTATATTACCTCTGTGCTTCAGGATTTAGCTGATTCGGTCTATTTACAGAATGAAAATCTATCAGGAGATAAAGTTGATAAAATAGTAGATGAAAAATTTAGACAACTAAATTCTGTCACAAAGGTAGATGGTCTCTTGATAACAGACAAAGATGGTATCATAAATGTTCATAAGGCTTCAAAGGGACTAAAAAGTTTTGTCAATATTGACATATCATCCAGAGATTACATTAAACAAACAAAAAGTAATTTGCAATCCGTATACAGTAATGGCTTCACCGGCATCGACGGAAAATATAGAATCGCAATTACGTATCCAATAGTTAGTCTAGCGGACGGTCACTATATTGGAACGGCAATAGCAGACTTACCTACTATTGACTTTTTTAAGACATATGGCAACGTTGAAAATATAAACTCCCAATTTTTGGTAGCCTTTGATACGATAGGAAATCTTCTGGCTGTGGGAGCAAGCAAGGATTTAGTGGGTAAAGATTTTTTTGGTAACGAAACGCAGGGCTTTATCAATCACAACAAGATTCTGAATAACCTAACTCTTTCTTTATTAGCTGGAAAGAAGGGATATGCGTTATATGACTACGGAAGAGGAGAGAGATTGAATACTGATTCTCCAATTTTGGTTGGAACTAAGCCTGTATATTTTCTCCAAGTAGTTACACCGACAGACAGGGTATACACAACGATAAATTCCGTATTATTCAGCGAAAGTGTCAAGATGTTCTCTTTGCTCACAGGAACAACTGCCGCTATAATAGTTATCGTATTTCTTTTAAGAAAATGGTATAGCATGTTGCAAAATGAAGTTCGAAAGAGAACTCAAGATTTGAACGAATCAAACAAAAAACTGATGATTGCAAACGAATCGCTCAAAAAGAAGGATGAGGCACAGAATCAATTTATCAACATCGCCGCTCATGAACTTAGGACTCCCATACAGCCCATTCTTAACGCCATTTATCTGCTTCAATCTGCAAATTTGAAATCGGAGAAAAGACCACAGTATTTAGATATTATCCGTAGAAATACTGAAAAATTAGGCAGACTTGCAGAAGATATATTGGATGTTACTAGAATTGAGAGCAATACTTTAAAATTAACTATTGAACGGCTTAATTTATATGATTTAATTTTAAATACTATTGAAGAATACAAGAAAAATATTCAGTTTATTTACAAGGAATTGATGATTAACTACGAAAGTGCTGTTCAAAGCATAATTATCAATGGCGACAAATTGAGGTTGGGTCAAGTCCTCTTTATACTACTTGATAACGCTGGTAAATTTACCAAAAGCGGATCTATTTTGGTTACAACGCAAACTAAATCAAACACTATACAAATTATGGTAAAAGATACAGGATCTGGAATAGATCCCGAAATACTACCACATTTATTTACCAAGTTCGTAACAAGATCTGATAGGGGGACTGGATTGGGTTTATTTATTGCGAAAAACATTATAGAGGCGCATGGTGGCATTATATGGGCAGAAAATAGTCCCCAGCATCAGGGAGCTATTTTCTTTTTTACGCTTCCTCTGGCAAATAATGTCGTTGATAAGGATGGGAATGAAAATGGTAAATTATAATAGTTCTAGGGGGTATTTACATCTCCAAAAATTCTTAATTCATGTTGTCGTAACTATTTCGATTGTTTCCGTTATTGGACTATATGTCTTATTTCATTATGCAGAGGCACAAATTTCAAATAAATCGCTTGAGACTGGTAAACCCTTACAGATAGCATACCTGACAGACGGGTTATTTAGCGATGCCGGATGGGGAGCATTTGGTTATAATGCTGGGCAAGAATTAATATCCAAATATGGTTACGATGTCAAGTTCTTGGATAACGTATCAGTCCCAAATATAGAAAAGACTGTCAGAGCCTATGCAGATAAAAAGTATGAAGTTATCATAGCACAAGGATATGAATGGGGTGACCCAATACTAAAATTATCAAACGACTACCCTAACACAAAGTTTATTGTATTTACGGGTCTTGTAAAATCTAAAAATGTTGCTTCTATCTTCCCGCGGCAACAAGAAGCGGCCTATCTTCTTGGAGCCCTTGGAAGTATGCTCTCCAAAAACCATACAATAGGTTTTATTGGGGGCGACCAAAAGTATCCTAACTTAAAGAAGATTTATGAAGGTTATAAACAGGGAGCTCTATACATTAATCCGAAATCCAAAGTCCTTGAGAGATATCTTGGAGATTGGGATAATCAAACTAAGGGAAGATCGGCAGGACTGTCTCAAATTAAACAAGGCGCAGACTTTTTATTGCATGTGGCCGATTACGCAGGACAAGGTGTGATTCAGGCAGCCAAAGAAAAGGGGGTATATGCATTCGGTGCTGTATCGGATCAAAACAAACTGGCGCCTGATACCGTGGTGACATCATTTATTTTAGACCCAGCAAAGGCATACGAATCCGTTTTTAACATGATACGTATGAATAACTTTACAGGAACTATTTTTACTCCGGGACTGGAATCGTCAAAGAATTCAACAGCTGAAAACGGAATAATATACATAGCACCATTCCATGGTTTCCAAAAGAAGATACCTACTGATATACAAGATAAATTGCTTCAATTGACTCAAGACATCATGAACAAAAAAATTATTATTTCTTAACGGAGCGTCATATTTTAAATTGCAAGCTTTAATTTCTGTTAAGTAGCAGACATAATCATTTCAACAGTTAATAAGGATTTTTGAACACGGAAACGCTCGTTATTGTCTCTAAGGATGTATTATTTCTAGTTAGGCGGACTGATAGTCCTGCACTTGATTTGACACTTCTTGGCACAACTCAGGTAAACCGATAGGTTTTTTAACGAATAGATTTATTATTCCTTGCTTCATATAATTTTGGAATAGTGGGTCATCGTCAATTTCGTATGCGCTTATAAGTATCGTTCTCACGGAAGGATTAATCTGCTTAATTTTTTTAAGCAGTTCTAGTCCATTCAGTTTAGGCATTCTTAAATCAGAAATAACAAGAGCGTAATTTTTATTGTTATCTTTGAAGTGTTCTAGAGCTATGACCGGGTCATTAAAAGTTATAACAGAAACTCCCTGGATACTTGTGGATATAGCATAATGAAAGAGCTCAGTTATATCTATCTCGCAATCTACTATACTAACAATTTTCTTGCTAGTAGCCACTACATCCAGGTTATACCAAGACAACACTGTAGGGATAGCTTATACACCGCAAGTTATTAAGATTTGACGATTTTGATGGCCATAGACCAAATATTGATTTGGGCACCAAGAATTATATTCTGATAGACAAGACAGGCCTTGCTTCTGATATGTGCATAAAATACTTCTATCCATTAACCAAATTCGTCATCGTTTTTTCAATTTCTTCAAGCGTGATAGGCTTGACTAAGACCGATATTTTTTTGTCTTCTAGGAAGGGATTTTGTTTTATTTCCCTCATTAAGGGCTCATAAGCAGTAATGAAAAGAATTGGCATTGAAGGAAACTTATTCAAAATTTCGGTCGCGGCGTCAAGTCCGGTTGTCTTGCCGGCTAATCGATGGTCTACTATGCAAATATCTGGAAATTTTTCACCAAATTCTGACATCACGTTGTTTGCAGCCAAATAAGTTGAAACTACGTCATGGCCTCGCCCTGATAGGTAATCTTTGTAGAGAATAAGAATATCTTCTTCATCTTCAAGTATCATTATCTTTAGTCTGCCCTTTGCATTACTCATTGTATCACCGTTTTATGATAATTATGTCACTGGACAACTGATGCAATGATCTCTAACATGTTTAATGAAGTATCAACATGACTTATTAGAGTTTAGACAAATCTAAAATGACCATCGTGCCTGTTGCATTATATTCCCAAACTAGAGCAACTGTTCGAATTCCGAGAAACCCTAATTACTGGAAATTCTCAACCAATATTACTATATCTGAATTTATAATACCGACAAACCTTAATTATATTAGTGTCAATTCTTTTATTATTTTGGACCAATCCCTGGCTAAAAGGATATAAGTGCATTTCTCCAAAAACTTGAAGAATAATACAATCTATTCAGTAGAGATAGATGATTCTGTGGAAGCAACGAAAATATTCAGTGATTGCCGCTCCTTCTATACTGGGGTTAAAACCGACTGGAGTCGAGCTTCTCCCAAAAGCATTGAGGGAAGAAGGTCTAGTAGAAAGATTAAATGCTGAATACTACGGAATGGTCACTCCATTATCACCATACAGCTATAGGCGCGATAAAGAAACTAAACTACTAAACGCTCAGACAATAAAAGATTATTCGCTCAGACTAGCAGATACCGTAAATTCACTGTTGCATGAAAATAAATTCCCTATTGTTCTAGGAGGTGATTGTAGTATCCTGATTGGTAATCTTTTAGCGCTAAGACGTATAGGTAGATACGGTCTTTTTTTTATTGATGGTCATGCTGATTATTATCGACCAGAAGAATCCTCAACAGGAGAGGTTGCAGATATGGAGTTGGCAATAGTATCAGGTCATGGCCCTGATATCTTAGTAATTTGAGAACCTTAAGCCACTTGTAATGGAAAGAGATGTTGCAGTATTTGGATACCGTGATTCAGAACAATCTGCCCAGTATGGATGCCACGATATTAAGTCTACGATGATGAATGCCATTGAACTAATTGATGTGCAAAGAGTAGGACTTCAAAATGCCGCTTCGTTGGCTATACATGAACTTCTTAAAAATGAACTTATAGGATTCTGGATTCATCTTGATGCTGACGTTTTGGATGACTCGATTATGTCTGCAGTCGACTATCGTTTACCTGGTGGAATAACTTTCTCAGAATTAAGTAATTTATTAGAGTTAATAATATTATCGAAGAAAGCAGTGGGAATGAGTATCACTATTTTTAATCCTACTCTTGATAAAGATGGTTCAATGACTAGAAATTTTGTGTCAAGTATAGTAGAAGGTTTATCTTAAGAAAGGCATTCTGGTGAATTCCTATTTTTAGCATAAATTCAATTATTATAATCTAACAAAAAACTAAATACTAGATAAGAGAACCCGTATACATTTAAGGTTCAAATCCCGACAGGCTCATAAATTAATAAAGTTGTTGACTGAATTTTAATTTGTTTCCCATTTCTGTCATTAACTAAGTTTATCTACATCGTCGGGTTTCAATTTACAACGAATTACATCGGATGCATCCACTATTTTGTTAACATACTTTGACTTATAGTTGTCTCCAACAATTATGAATTTACCTCTCCATTTATGTATTATCTTCGCTTCTATTACTAATCCATCAATAAAGAGAACAGACCAGCAAGAGTATTTTTCCATTATTGTACTGGAATCTTCATTGTTATTGTCATACTGTACTGAATAACACTTATCAAAATGAACGGTATCATTATTAGTATTCATTTGTCTTTTGAAATAATTGATTATCCACATTACTTTTTCACTTTTGTACCAATAATTAGTATTAAATTTGGAGCTGCCATTATTGATGAAGATAAGTTTGTCATATTCAAGTAAAAATTAAAATCAGAAAAAAGAGTGGAAGTGGAGACTGTCATTGAACATTACTTCCTATCTTCCCTATGCAGCTTTTGGTAAGACCAATATCTGGCCTACCATGTTAGGCAAATGCACGTGGCAAATGTATGTTATGGTTCCCGGATTGTTCGCCACAAATGATATAGTGTGTATTTGTCCTCTCATCAGTTCAAAGGTATCTACTCCTTGAACAGTAACGACATGGTGTGCTCCTTGTACTCCAATGAAGTGCAGAGTGACCTTGTCACCCTGGTTGACAACTATTTGGTCTGGCGAGAATGTGAACGATCTGAAGTCCCAAGCTCCAACTTTATTTGGTTTCGTTATTCTGAAACCTCCACCAACAGGAATTGTTGAATTTGCAGGGGGATGCTCAGCTGGATGCAGAGGAGTGTTTTGAGGACATGTATCACATTTTACTCCAGGATTCAAGTTTGTGTTTCCATCAAGGTGTACTGTATTTATCCAGAATTCCTTGCTTGTCGATTGGTTTGGATTGACCATTTTTAATGCCGTCGTATTTTCTGCGAACGTCTTTTGTAGACTTTCGCCGCTGATTCCACTTATTACAGCTGTTACTGATAGTACGACCATAAGAGTCGTTGCTATCAGCCATTTTTGTTCTGACTTATTTTTTTGGTTATTCATTTTCGGTATTGTGTGTTCCTTTTGTTTTTGATATAAACGAAAAGACGAAGCTTAAATTTGAAATCCAGCTCTGAAGTTCAGATGTGGATTTCGTAGATCTATATTTAAGTTCTAATATCTATGTTGTACACGTTAAAGAATCTCAATGCAGAGGGAAATGGTAATCTAGTTAAATTGGTACAAATTGAATATCACTTAGTCGATGCGATTTTTTATTTTGCAGGTTTTACAATCCCAATTTACTTTATCTTGAAGTCAAGAAGTAAAAAGATTGAAGGTAATAATCTTGTAAAACTAATGATGTTATTTGCTAGTTTTATGTTAATCCAATTCATCTACCATATTGCCGGAATGCTAAATCTGAAGATGCTTTCAAAAGGAATTCTCGAACCAGTATCTGCTGTGGCTTTAACAATATTTGCAATTATCTATTACTTTTCAATAAAAAAGATGAAGAGAAAAGAGGAAGAGGCTAGTATCTAATTTGAATCTCGATTTAAATCTAGAATTCATTCCCTCTATGTCTATAATCACATCAATTCTTTTTTTGGTATCTTTGGCTTTCTTCGTGCTCTTATCAATTAAATCCAAGAGTATCAGGACTTTCCAGTTTCAAATTTCATTATTCATAGGACTGTATGTTCTAGGAGAGATATTTGAGATTAAAGAGATTGCTGCATTTTTATCCATACCTGAATGGTTAGGATCACAAATACATGTAGGTGCGACAATTTTTCTGACCTTTATTATATGGATTCGATTTTATTATTCCGAAAAAGCTATCAAAAATCTTGTCGATACGCCTGCCGATACTGATACTCAGAAATAAGATTTCATTTTTTGCTTTTATTCCATTGAAAGGAATTTTTTCATTACTTTTTTTAGTGCATTAAGATTTTCTTCAGCTTCAACGATAATCATACCATCTTGTTCGTACTTGACAGCTATTGACTGAAGCGTAGCGTGAACCAAACTCGATTTCTTTCCATCTGGCGTAATTTCAATTCTATCTACTACAAGTAGTCCTTGCTTTAGAAGCCACTTTATCTTCCTATATGCCGTAGTGTAAGGGATATTCTGTTCTCTCATGATTGAATTGACTGATTTTGAAATGACCATAACTGCATTCAATATCTTTGTCATATCCTCGTCAGCCAATGCAGCAAGGATTGCCTTTTTCAGAGCTTGAGTCGT